>NZ_JBXAYE010000004.1:0-184786 GCF_056782135.1 Dellaglioa sp. CoH-56-MRSF-11
ATACTGGGATAAAGCCATTTAGAAACATATTAAATTTTATATTATTTCATCCGTCAACTTGACAGGGCCTAGTACATTGTTGAAACTTTTTTTCATTATTTAATGTATCGAACTGCGGTACCATATGCGGCAACTGATTGCATATCTTGACCAATTGAACCGGAATCAAAACGCATCATAACAACTGCATCAGCACCCATGCTTACTGCATTGTCGCGTAAACGATCAATAGCAGTATCTCTTGATTCAGCCATCATTTCTGTGTAGGCCTTAATTTCGCCACCGACAATATTTTTAAGACTGGCACCAATGTTTTTGATAACATTTTTAGATTGTGTTGTAAGGCCAAAAACTTCCCCAATTACTTCATATTCTCTACCCGGAATACTTTCCGTTGTAACGACTAGAATTTTATCTGACATCTATAAAACCTCCCTTTATTAGTATCTTCATAGTAACATAGTTACTTTATAAGAGACTGCAGATTTGAACTGATTATTTTGTCTCTTGGAGGACTTTAATTGTTTTAACTTTAACATTAGTTGTAGGTTTATCACTTGAATTAACTGCAACTGCGGCAATTTTATCAACAACATCCATCCCTTTGATAACTTGACCAAAGACAGTATAAGTACCATCAAGTGAAGGTGTGCCACCATTTTTGTATGCATCAATAATTTTTGACGGTGTGCCATCTTTAATATCAGCACTGGTACTTACATCTTGGTTATTTTGAACAATGTAGAATTGACTACCAATTGAATCAGGTTCTGACGTTTGTGCCATCGCTAAAGCACCACGGATGTGGTAAAGGTTACTTGAAATTTCAGCACCGAATGTATGACCATAAATACTTTCGCCACCAGTACCATCCCCTTTAGGATCGCCACCTTGAATCATAAATTCGTTAATAACACGATGGAAGAGGGTATTATTATAGTACCCTTTTTTACTATGAGTAATAAAATTCTTCACAGCTTTTGGTGCATATTCCGGGAATAATTTGATTTTGATATTTCCCTTTGTTGTCTGAATATCTACGACAGCTTCTTTTTTTGTTACTTTTGAACTAAGTTGTGGTAGTTCAACGTTTGACGCTACACTTGATGAAGAAGTAGTAGTTTCCGTATCATTTGTTGTTTCTGCATTTTGATGGTAGAAGAAGAACCCAATTCCCCCAAGAATAATGATAATAATTACTGCAATTAAACCAATCATTTTTTTGTTTTTCATATTAACCCCAAACTTTCTTTATTTAATTACTCTAGTTTAACGTACGAGGTAGAAGTTATACAAGTCTTAACTTAAACATCCAGTTTAGCGCTTGTATATAGTCATTATGATTGTTATATTTAACATATATAAATGGGGATGACTCACGGTTAAATGAGGATTTAATACTTATATGAACGTTATCAATTGTGAACGATATAAAAATTTACATAGTTAGAGGATTACAATACAATTATCGAAATGGATTAGTCAGATTTTGTATTGTTAAGAAAAGTAGTAGGGGGTTACGTTTTGTTAGTTGGTAATAAATTGGGAAATTTAGATTTATACATAGAAAAAATAATAAATAATGTCATGGCAAGAGATGTGACTCGTGTCACAGAATCGGGGATGGCATAATGGTAAAACAAAATAAGAAAGATAAAGAAAGATGGCGTCATCGGCATCCGTGGATTTTTAGAGTTATTGCAATATTTGGTGTTTTATTTTTATTAGGAGTTACGACGATAAGTATTTATATTGCGACAGTTATTAAGTCCGTGCCAACAGTTACAAGTCAGGAATTAATATCTGATGCCAGTTCAAATATGTATGATAAAGATGGCCAGTTAATTTGGTCTTCAGCGCTGAATAAACGAGTTTATGTTAAGTCAAAAGACATTCCTGAAACATATAGTAATCTGTTATTAGCAACAGAAGATCAAACATTTTACAAAGACGCGGGATTTTCGCCCTCCGGCTTATTTAATGCGGGACTTTCTTCCATTAAATCAGCTGTAGGTAAAGGGTCAGCTCGAGGTGGATCAAGTATTGAGCAACAGTTAATTAAATTAACTGTTTTTTCAACGAGTAATAAAGATCGGACTGTAGACCGGAAAATAAAAGAATTTTTCTTAGCGCAACAGTTATACCATAATTATAGTAAGAAACAGATTTTAGAGTTTTATGTTAATAAAATGAGTCTAGGCGAAGGATCATATGGGGCACAGACCATTTCAGAAACGTATTTTGGTAAAACTTTAAAACAATTGAGTATTAGTCAACAGGCAATTATAGCTGGATTGGGCCAAGCCCCTTCTACCTATAATTTATATTCAAACCCTAAAGCCGTTCAAACACGCCGAAATATAATATTAAAAACAGGGCTTGAGAATAAGGTAATTACAAAGAAACAATATAAAATTGCTGTCGCAGAATCAGTGACAAAAGATTTACAGAAACGCCATTGGATGGAAAATTCTGTTACAAAAAAAATTCTTGAAAATAATGCTTATGTTACTTCTGCCTTAGAACAAGTTAGCGATAAAGGGTACGATTTAGCTAAAACTCCATTACAAATTACAACAGCGCTTGATTCAAAGCAAAATGCGACTGTTAAAAAATTAGCT
Organism: Dellaglioa sp. CoH-56-MRSF-11; assembly: GCF_056782135.1. The sequence goes on from NZ_JBXAYE010000004.1 coordinate 2,622, forward strand.
GATAATAAAAAATATTATCAAAATTCAGCAGAACAATCTGCAATTACAATTACAGATCCTAAAACGGGGAATATTGTTGCTCAATATGGTGGACGTCATCAAAAAACTGCCTTCAGTTATAATCGGGCAATTTCTACGCAGCGTTCGTCAGGATCAGGAATTAAGCCACTATTAGATTATGGCCCTGCTATTGAATACTTTGGGTGGGCAACCACACATGCCTTAGATGGCACTTCATATACTTATCCGGGAACTAATCTTGTTGCTCAGAATTTTGATAAAGTGAGTTATAAATCAATAACGATGCAAAACGCATTACGAGTTTCGGCTAATACACCAGCAATTAGAACGTTAAATACTGTTGGGAGTGCGAAGGCTAGCCAATTTTTAGCACAAGTAGGGATGGCTCAAAATAATGCACCTGCGGGGTCGCAGGCTATTGGACTCGATGTTTCTACCGAACAAATGGCGACAGCATATGGCACCGTTTCAAATGGCGGAACCTATCATGCGGCTCGTTACGTCACAAGTCTAAAATTTTCAGATAATAGTGTTAAAAAATATGAGGTAAATAGTAAACGTGCTATGAAGGCCTCAACAGCATTTATGCTAACGTCAATGATGGAAGGCGTACCTAATGCCGGTGGGACAGCGCCTTCTGCAAGAATTGATAATGTTCATCAGGCAATGAAGACAGGGACCGTCGGTTATTCTGCTTCATCGGGATTTCCAGCGAATGCAAATATGGATGTCTGGATGAATGGGTTCACTAAATCAACTTCTATTTCGATGTGGTTAGGGTATGATGAACCAATGAAAAAAGGACATTATATTACTGATGCTGCATCTGCAATGACAAATGTTAATTTATATCGTGACCTAATGGTACATTTTTCAAAAGAAAAGAATGCTGATAATAGTGAGTGGACAAAACCATCAACTGTTATACAATTGTCAGGAACTGGTCTTGCAGCTCAATATGAACCTAACGATAAAGTAGTAACGTTAGGCGTTAAAGAGCCAGAAAAAATTGATGTAAAAAAAGCTAAAATATATAAAACGTATTTGTCTAAAAAGATTGCTGAGGACACGTTAAAAATAAAATTAGAGGATCCTTCATATCACAAGAAACCTGAAGCATATAAAATTGGTTCATGGGAGCAGTCAACTCAGAAAAAATTAAATAATGTTCAGAAAAAATTAGACAAGGCTAATGATGGCATTAAGGCGGCTAAAGAGACGTTAGAGGGTGAATAAAAATGGAACCGAGATCAAGAGGGACAAAGCAAACAGGAAAAAAAACTGTTAACCGAGAAAATAAAGCAGATTTTAAACCAGAACAAGCTAGTCATAAATCGATACGACAATTTTTAAAGTGGGCGTATCGTATTTTGTTGTTTATTGCGGTTAGCTTGAGTATTTGGAGCGTCTATACGGTTATCAATCGGTATCAAATTAGTCTTGATTGGTCCAAAAATGATAATTCAAAATTAACAATGGCAAATCAAACGCCAGACTCACTCTACGACTCTAATGTTAAGTCTAAAGAAGCAAAACAAAAGTTTAATGAAATTTATGCAGATAGTTACAACATTAAAACAGAGGAGTTAACGACTAAAGCAACTTCAAGTGAAATGAAAAAATTAGATGATACATTATCAAATATTTCTAAGAATTCACGTGCTGATTACCAGACAAAATATGATAATTTATTAAAAAAAGTGAAAGTGAATTCATTATACCAAGATGTATTTGTTAAGGATGATGAACAAACAGTTAAAGTAAATGTGACCCCTGGAACGATTCAAAAATTGAATAATGAACAATTTGGGTACATTAATCAGTTATTGATTAATTCTTCAAATAAAGATCAATTTGCCAATCGAATTTATACACTACAAAAAAATTTGGCAAAAGATGCAATAGCAATAAACGGTGTAATGTCCATTGCCATGAAGACAGCCACGTATGACCCTTTGTCAGGTAATGTAGAAATCTTGAAAAAAAGTACAAGTCAGCAAATAGATGACTATACGAATGCTGTCAGTAAATTACACTATTCATGGAATAATCTTGCCTTTTTAAATCAAATTGAAGAAGTGATAGCTAAAGATTTAGCCACACAGACAGAGCAGTATCAGGTATTTGATGATTATAAAAAAGATCTTTCAGATAAGAAACAAGCCGATAAAAAGTTGGTTTCACTTGAAGAAACTTTATCTCATGCATTAAAAAAACAGGCTGAAGATAAGAAACAAGCTGAAATTTATATAAAAGTTCCTAAATTTGGATCTCAATCGGAAGCGCAAAAGTGGGCCAACAAAAACCATATAGAAATTGTATTTGTACAGAAATGGTCTGGGAAAAACATGATATTATCGGAGCCGAGTGAAGGAAACTTACTTAAGCGAACAGATAAATTAAAGGTAATTATCCAACACCAAAGTTATAAGGGAACTTCAGCAAATAAAATTTACTCGGGAGCAAGTAAAAAGTCATCCAGCGCATCAAGCCAGGAGGCAAAGGCAAGTTCTGTAGAAGAATCAAGTTCAACGGATGAAACAAGCTCTAGTTTAGAAGCCGACGCGTCATCAGATACAGCCGTAAGCAGTTCAGAATCAAGTGCTATTAGTAGTAGTACAAGCCAGGTAAGCAGTTCATCAGCTACTAAAATACAGTAAAAGTAGTTACAATACATTAAAATTGATGGTATTAAAATATATTACGAAAAAAAACTAAAAATATTCATATTATTTAGTTATACTAATGGAATATAAGACCGCTCAAAGTAGCAGATAAGATTATGATTTTCATTAAATTGGAAATGAAAGAGGAATAATATGAAATTATTGATGGTAGAGGATAATAAGGCAGTTTCTGAAATGATGTCGATGTTTTTTCAAAAAGAAAAATGGGACGTTCAGTACGCTTATGATGGTAATGATGCTGTTGCTATGTTTAATGAAGATCCGGATAGTTGGGATATGATTACGCTTGATTTGAATTTGCCTGGTATGGATGGCATGCAAGTCAGTTCTACGATTCGAAAAGTTTCAGCTAATGTCCCCATTATTATTTTAACGGCACGCGATACCGAAAGTGATCAAGTTCTTGGATTAGAAATGGGCGCAGATGATTATGTAACAAAGCCTTTTAGCCCAATAACATTGATTGCTAGAATTAAGGCCCTTCACCGCCGGGCAGAAAAACCAAGTGTTGGAACTGACGATGAAACAGAAAATGAAAGTACTAGTTTTGATATTGTCACAACTCACTTTAAATTAAGTACAGCTCGTCGAGAAGCATACTTACAAGACGTTTTAATTCATGATTTAACACCAAAAGAATTTGATTTGTTGAAAACGTTGGCCAATAAACCAAAACAAGTCTTTTCAAGAGAAAAACTATTGGAATTAGTTTGGGATTATGAATTTTTTGGTGATGAACGAACAGTTGATGCACATATTAAAAAATTACGTCAAAAAATTGAAAAAGTGGGTCCACAAGTTATTCAAACGGTGTGGGGTGTCGGTTATAAATTTGATGACTCAGGAGCTGGTTACTAATGAAGCTACTTTATCAGCAAATGTTAGCATTCTTCGCGGTTATTATTACATTGGTCATTGTATTTGGCGCTTTATTTTTAAATTTCACGAGTGATATGGTCTATAAAAATACATGGACACAATTGGAAGGTTACTCGGATAGTTTAATGTCAGAATCAATGGTTTTAAAAACAACCGATTCAAAAACGCAATTTAATTTAAACTTAAATAATTTAAGAAATGCAGAATTAATTTTAAAAACGCAAAATGTTCGATTTACTATTTATACTAAAAAATCTAAAATTATCTATCCTGATAATGCGGTACAGGACAATATTACAAGTGAGCAGTGGAAAAAATTGGAAAATGGTGAAGTTGTTCACCGTACACCGCATATTAATAGACAATTAAAAACAGATATGAAAGCAATTAATATGACCGATATTTTGAAACCTTATTTTTATAATGGTAAATTATATGCGGTTATATCGGTTGGAGCCAATGTTTCTAATATTCAATCCAATATGAGTCAAATGACTCAGAATTTGGTTATTGCGTTTATTGTCTCTGTTATCGCTGGAATTATTTTGAGTTATCTTTTAGCGAGATACTCTGTTTCTAGAATTAATCGATTGAGACGTGCAACTCGAATGGTTGCTGATGGTAATTTTGATGTGCATATCGAAAGTAGACATCGAGATGAAATAGATGATTTGGCACAAGATTTTGATGGCATGGTTTCTTCATTGAAAGAATCAGAGAAAGAAATAAAACGTCAAGAAGAACGTCGTAGACAATTTATGGCTGACGCTGCACACGAAATGCGTACACCGTTGACAACTATTAACGGACTACTTGAAGGGCTAGCATACGATGCAATTCCAGAAGAGAGCAAAGGGAAGAGCATTGAACTAATGCAAAGTGAAACTAAGCGATTAATCCGATTAGTCAATGAAAATTTAGACTATGAAAAAATTAGGACAAATCAAATTACGCTAGCACCAAGTAATTTTGATGCGGTTATTGTTTTGAATAACATCGTTGAACAACTAACAAAAAAAGCAATAGAAGCCGACGATAAGATTGAATTAAGTGTTCCTAAAAACTTAATGGTTTTTGCGGATTACGATCGATTTGTGCAAGTTATTTTTAACATTACGCAAAACGCCATTCAATTCACTCAATCAGGAACGATTCATATTTCAGCTGAACGTGGTTACCATGAAAGTATCTTTAGGATTACTGATACAGGTATTGGCATGACAAAAGACCAGCTAGAAAATATTTGGGAACGTTACTACAAGGCAGATCCATCTCGTAAGAGTACTAAGTACGGAGAATCAGGATTGGGATTATCAATTGTTCATCAATTAATGCAACTTCATAACGGAAAAGTTGAAGTGATGAGTACTGAAGGAAAAGGGACAACGTTTACATTGACGTTTCCAAATCAAGAAAATGAATAAATAGTTAAAAAATTATTAAAGAATGATTTCTATATACAAATAGAAATCGTTCTTTTTTGTGATATAGATGTAATTCTGTTACACTAAAAAGCGGTTAATAAGATTATTAACTAAGTTTAATATTACAAAATTGTTAGGTTAGTATGACATAGATGAATGCTAAACGGGGGAAAAAAAGTGTATACTATATTCATTCTAAGGGGGATGTGATAAATATGAGCCAAAAATGGCATGATTTAAAAGAAAATGAAGTTTTTATGTTTATCGTTCGAACTGCCTTTTATTTTATTGTATTGGCGATGCTAGTTTACCTGTATTCATTTAAAGGTATAAGTAATGGTACGTTTATCTATAATGAATTTTAAAGGAGAGCAAAGACATGATAAAAAATGTAATTAATCAAATTGATATGATCGCAATGTCCGATCCCAATCGCATTGTTTACAATGATTTGGGTGAGACAAATACTTATCAACAGTTAAAAGAAAAATCTGATGCATTAGCATTGCATTTGATTGAATTAAATTTAGATAATAAACGTCCAATTATGATATATGGAAATCAAAAATTTAATATGCTAGTGGCTTTTTTAGGAAGCGTTAAAGCAGGGCACGCATATATTCCAATTGATTCGCACTCACCAGCTGAGCGTTTAGAGTCAATTCAAGAAGTTGCGAAACCAGTCGCTTGTATAGCTGTAGCAGAATTACCTGAAGTTAAACTCGATGTACCTGTAATTTTATCAACTGAATTAACAGAAATTATTGAGAATAATCAAGGGGTAGAAGTTCCTGATCCTAGTTTCCAAGTAACTGGTAAAGATAACTTCTATATTATCTTTACATCTGGTACGACTGGACAGCCAAAAGGGGTTCAAATTAGTCATGATAACTTGATAAGTTACGTGAACTGGATGATAGAAGATTTCTCTCTACCAGAACATCCCAATAGTCTATCTCAGGCACCATACTCATTTGATTTATCAGTAATGGACTTGTATCCTACATTAACTATGGGTGGTAAGTTATCTGTTTTACCTCAAGAAGTGACGGATAATTTCAAAGTTCTTTTCCAAACGTTACCTACTCTGGACTTACAAGTTTGGGTTTCAACACCATCATTTATTGATATTTGTTTATTAGAACCAACGTTTGATGATAAACATTTACCAGATCTTAGTCGATTCTTATTTTGTGGTGAAGAATTAACTCACAAAACAGCTGCAGCATTGAAGCAAAGATTCCCAATGGCTAAGATATTTAATACGTATGGTCCTACGGAAGCAACAGTTGCGGTTTCGAGTGTTGAGATTACTGATGCTATTTTAGAACAATACCCACGATTACCAATTGGTTATGCCAAATCAGATACAAAGATGGTTGTAGTTAATCCAGAAAATGAACTAGTACCAAATGGTGATGAAGGTGAATTAATTATTGCTGGACCTAGTGTCTCAAAAGGTTATCTTAACAATCCTGAAAAAACGGCCAGTGCTTTTTTTGAAATGGATGGCGTAGCTGCCTATCGAACTGGTGATGCAGCAATCATAAATTCTGAAGGGATGTTGTTATATCGTGGACGAATTGATTTCCAGGTTAAACTACATGGTTACCGAATTGAATTAGAAGAAGTTGACCATCATGTGTCATCGCATCCATTTGTAAAACAAGCAATCACTATTCCAAAATATAATAAGGATCATAAAGTGGTTCAATTAATTGCGTATGTTGTTCAAAATGATAATCCAGTTGAACGAGACTCAGAATTAACAGTTGAAATTAAAAAATACTTGTTAGATACAATGATGTCATATATGATTCCACAGAAGTTTGTTTATGTTGATGTTTTACCATTAACGCAAAATGGTAAAATTGATCGGAAAACACTAATAAATGAGGTGAATGCTTAATGGTATCATTCCAACCTTATGTCAATCCGATGTACTTTCTATATCTTATTGTTGTTTTAATTCCAATTATTGTTGGTTTGCTTAATGGTAAAAGATTTAGATTGTATGAAACGTTAATTTCATTACTCTTTATTTTCTTAATATTTGGCGGTCCAAAACTTCACGAAGGCTTTAATTTACTTATTTATATAATTTTTGAAGTCTTACTTATCGGTTTATACATGAATTATCGTAGTAAGTATAATCAAACGTGGGTTTTTATTATGGCTGTCCTTTTAGCGATAGCACCATTATCCATCGTAAAAATAACACCAGCCATTAATAATGGTATACCATCAATTATTGGCTTTTTAGGAATTAGTTATTTAACGTTTAAAGCGGTTCAAATGATTATGGAATCGCGAGATGGTAGTATTAAGAAATTTGATTTGATGCTAACCTTACAATTTTTATTGTTTTTCCCAACTATCTCATCGGGACCAATCGATCGTTACAGACGGTTTGTTAAAGATTATCAAAATGTCCCAAGTCGAGAAAAATATTTAGAAATGTTACAAAAGGGTGTATTTTACATTTTCTTAGGTTTCTTATATAAATTTTTACTAGCATACCTATTTGGTACGATGCTGTTACCTCACGTCGCACGTATTGCATTACTAGACGGTGGTATATCGTGGGCCTTAGTTGGTTACATGTACACGTACAGTATGGATTTATTTTTTGATTTTGCTGGTTATAGTTTATTCGCAGTTGGTATCAGTTACTTTATGGGAATTGAAACACCTCCTAACTTTAATAGACCTTTCATCGCACACAATATTAAAGACTTTTGGAATCGTTGGCACATGACACTTTCATTCTGGTTCCGTGATTTTGTTTATATGAGATTAGTCTTTTTTATGATGAAACATAAATTAATTAAAAGTCGAATAACAACAGCTATTGTTGGTTATTTTGGATTATTCTTACTCATGGGATTTTGGCACGGGGTTACTTGGTATTACATTGCCTATGGCCTATTCCATGCGATAGCTATCGTCATTAATGATGCATGGCTCAGATTTAAAAAGAAACATAAAACCAGTATTCCAAGTAATAAATTTACAGAAATTTTTGCAATCTTTATTACGTTTAACATCGTTTGCTTAAGTTTCTTAATCTTTTCAGGATTTTTGGACAAACTATATTTTTCATAAAATAGATAATTAGAGGAGAATTGATATGAACACAAAAGATAAAGTTTTAGATATATTAGAAGAGACAACAGGTAGCGCAGAAGTTAGAAATAATTTAGATTTAAATGTTTTTGATGAAGGCCTATTAGATTCAATGGGTTCAATTCAATTAATCTTAGAATTACAAAATGAATTAGGTGTTGATATTCCAATTTCAGAGTTTGAACGTTCTGAGTGGGCAACACCAAATTTAATTATTGCAAAAGTAGAAAGCTTGATCTAAATGGGATTGAAAAAGAAGTTATTCATGATCATTGGGCCTGTTGTTTTGGCTGTTGCATTACTATTAGCCATACTACTTGCACCAGTCAATTATAATTTCAGTTCTGCAAAAACTGAAGAAAAAGCAGCAGTATCGCAATCTACTTTAATTTTAAAGGGCTCTGCTATTCGTCAAAAGGCATTAGATGATGGTTATGTGGCATTTATCGGTTCATCCGAATTTTCACGGATGGATTCGATGCATCCTTCAGTTTTAGCGAAAAAATATAATCGTTCATATCGTCCATTTTTAATGGGAACTGGTGGGACACAATCGCTTAATCATTATTTTTATTTACAAGGTATCAAAAATCAATTAAGAAATAAAAAAGCAGTTATGGTGGTATCACCACAATGGTTTGTTCCTAATGGTGTAAGAAAGCAGGTATTTAATAATTTTTATTCACCATTACAAACAACAGAGTGGTTACTATCTGCAAATGCTAACAGCCTGTCAGATCGTTATGCTGCCAACAGATTTATTACTTTAATGTCTGGTGAAGGAAATGAATCTGTACTGAATGCAATGCATAAAATTGCTGAAGGACAGTCGTTATCTGAAGCGGATGCTACGATGCTTCGCTTGAAATTAACGATTTTGAATCATGAAGATCAATTATTCTCAGGTTTTCCGATGGCCGATCGAACACAGACTATCGACAAACAAACTAAGAACCTTCCAGCAAAATATGATTTAAATAAATTAAATATTCTTGCCGGTAAATATGGTGCTAAATGGACAACCAATAATGATTTTGCAATCAAAAATAGTTATTGGGATAAAAATAAGCTTAACAAAAAAATTGGTAAGCTTGCAGGTACACAGACTAAATTAAATTATGATCATTCTGTTGAATTTTCAGATTTCCAATTAATTTTAAATCAGTTTGCTAAAGAACATACTGACGTCTTGTTTATTATTCCACCTGTAAACCAACGTTGGGCAAGTTATACTGGACTATCGTCGAAGATGCTAGCTAACTTTGATGGTAAGGTTACAAAGCAATTGAAATCCCAAGGATTTAATAAAATTGCTGATTTCAGTAAAGATGGTAATGAAGAATACTTCATGGAAGATACGATTCATTTAGGTTGGAAAGGTTGGGTTGCGGTTGATAGTTATGTGAACCCATTCCTGACTCAAAAACAAGTTAAACCTAAATATCATTTAAATAATTATTATTACTCAGAAGATTGGCAACAAGAATAAAAAATAATTGGAATAAACCCTTATTGCATATGCAATGAGGGTTTATTCTATTATAGGAGATTCTGCAAAGGGAATGATTTGCGGTTGAGTAAGTAACTCTGTCTGTTTAGTTGTGATAATAATGCTTAAATCTAATTGGCAGGTTAATTCTGTGACTAAATCAATGAAGAATCTTGTTTCTATTATTGAAAATTCATCAATTAAGCCTGATAAAATGATCACCGAATAATCGTTTAAGATAGCTCTAAAAATTAAAATAAGTGTTTCATCAAAGTGACTTAAATCAGTCGTTTTTTTGTTGATAAAATTCGGTGAATAGTGGTGAAAATATTGTCCATAAATTAATTTTGAAATAGTTTTATATGTTTTTTTGTGCTGTTTCTTAGATGTTAAACCCATATTTTGTGTGATAGTTAGATAAGGAACTATTAAGCTTAGTTCTTCAATTGTGATTAAAGTAACTAAATTTGAATTAATAAAGTCTTGATTTTCAAGTTGATTTACGAATTCAAATGATTTATCTAAAATGATTGAAACCGAATGGGTAGGGAATAATGAGGTTAATGATTGAGTTGTATTAGTGTATTTTTTTAGTTGCATTGTGATGCCTCCTATAATTTAATGAGATGAGTTACGGGTAGAGAATAAGACAGATAGGAATGAAATAAGGCTAATAGTTATACCGCCAGCAAATAGATATGCAGAATTAATGAATGATTCTTGCGAGATTAATGTACTAAATTGTACGTTTGTAGAGGAAATTAAAAAATTCCCATTAAAATTGGTTAATTTATGTGACAGTAATTCTAATAACTCAGAGGATATTTCTGAGGGAGAAAGTTGCATAGCTAATGAATGGGTTAGCCAATAAATATTTAGTTCTCTCAGCAATGAAGTATAGTTATTTTTAAAGAAGAAAATTAAAATTATCACTAAAATTAATGCTGCTATAAAGATAATAAGGACTTCAAGAGCGAATGCAAATGCGACTTTAGGCTGACTTTCGCCGATATTGTGTAAACTAAGATATTCGTTGATACGCTTGTTGATGATTTTTTTATAAACAACAATACTGATAGTAATACCCGCTATCAATAACCCAATAATAATAGGGTAGATTAGGCTGACTTGTTGTTTATGAATATCTGTTAAGACACTAAGTAAATTAGAACTAGATGTACTATTAACATTAATATGAGCAAGCATTTTTTTAAAACTTTTAAATGATTCAAATGAAATTTGATTAAATAATAAGTTTGAGAGACCGATTAGTATTGTGAAAAAAAATATGATAAATAACCCAACTGTTTGTTTCTTATGATAAAAAATACTAGATAATGATTGTAGAATTAAAGACATAATGACACCTCTTCGATTAATCTATATGACTAATTTTAAATAATAGTTATGAACATTATGTGAAGTTGTTTAGAATAAAAAAATAAACGTTACCGAAATTTATTTTTCGGTAGCGTTTATTTTGAACTGGTACTTGAACTTGAACTTGTAACAGTTTTTGAAGAAGAACTTGCAGTTGGTGCCTTTAATTCAGGAGCATCTGTTTGATATAAGGTTGTTGTCGACTTATTGCCATGTTTTGAATAGAGGCTTGTCGAATTGTTTTTAAGCGTTTCTTGTAATTTTAGTAATTTACTATATTGATTCTTATAGTTATAGTCACTTGGTTGCGTTGGCTTAAAATTCTTTGGTGTATAGTAACGTAATAAGTTTTGATTATTGACTGTATCCGATAAATTTAGTTCGGTACTGACTTTTGTCTGATCTTTCTTTATTGTTTCCTTAACAATTTTAGAAGGGTGCGTAACTTCTTTACCTGTTACATTATCATAAATTGTAGAATCTAAAACAGTATAATTAGGTGTAATGAAGTTTTCATTTCTAAACGCAACTGTCTGATCGTGATTCTTAGAAAATAAATCTGTCCCAAATTGAACATATGATGACGAATCTAGGCCTAATAAGTGAAGAAGGGTAGGTAAGACATCAACTTCACCACCATATTGATTTTGGATGCCACCATTTTTACTTCCAGGAATATTAATCATAAATGGAACACGTTGTAATTGTGTATTATCAAATGAGCTCCATGTTTCGGATGATTTACCAAGAAGTTTAGCAAGCTTCACATTTCTTGAATTTGAAATACCGTAATGGTCACCATAGAGGACAACCATTGTATTATTAGATAATCCAGATTTTTTTAAGTATGTGAAAAATTCTTTAACTGATTCGTCTAAATAATGAGCCGTTTGGAAGTAATTATTAACAGACGTATCACCTGTATCTGGAACTTCAAAGTCTTTATTTTTTGAATCAATATCAAATGGGAAATGATTTGACACGGTAATGAATTTTGCATAAAAAGGTTGCTGTAATTTTTCTAAATATTTAACTGAATCATTGAATAATAACTTATCTTTTAGACCGTATTCTAGAGTGTTATTTGCAGACGTATCATAATAACTTGAATCAAAGAAGTATTGGTATCCCATACTTTTATAAACGGAATCTCTGTTCCAAAATGATCCAATATTACCGTGGAAAACAGCACTAGAATAACCAGCGGTTTGATTTAAGATAGCGGGAGCTGCTTCAAATGTATTTTCGGATCCAAGAGATGTGAAAACAGATCCTTGAGGTAATCCATAGATACTTGTTTCTAAGAGATTCTCAGCATCAGATGTTTTACCTTGTCCGACTTGATTGAAAAAATTAGGAAAACTATAAGTTTCTTTACCATTGTATAGAGAATTTAAGAAGGGTGTGACTTCTTTTCCATTCACCTTAAAGTTAATTAAAAATTGTTGAAAACTTTCTAAATGGAGCACAATAACATTTTTACCTTTTGCGATACCATACATATTTGGATTAGGTGCTGCATAATGTGACTTTGTAAAATCAAGGACATCATTTAAATCAGAACTTTCAGCAGTATCGCGAACCCGATTGTTTTTAACTGTTTTGAAACTGTCGTAGACGGTATATGAATCAATTCCTAAGTATTTAACAATATAATTACGATCAAACGTTCTCGTAATTAATTGTGGTCGGTCAATTTCGCCTAATGTTAAACTTGCCAATGTTAGCATTATTGAGAATGATGTAATTGCAAACGCGTTAAGTTTACTGAATGGTCGAGTGTTAAATTTTAAATAGCGAGTTAAGAATAAGCAAATAATAAGCACTAAGTCAATGACGTAAAAAATATCGTGTGGTTTCATTAAAGCAAAAGAGCTGCCACTAATACCTTCAGAAACTTTAGAATAACCTAACATTGTATTAATTGTCATAAAATCAGTAAATTCTCGATAATAAATAACATTAAAAAATAGTAATGCTGAGTTCGCAATGTAAATTAAAAACATAGTCAAATATGAAATAACTGGTTTTTTAATGTATAATGCAAGTCCGAGTAGTAGCATGGTTGTGCCAAGTGGATTTAACAAAAGGACAAAGTATTGATAAATTCCTGAAACACCAAGGTTAAAATCAATAAGATATGCAGTAATTGTTTTTAACCAGAAAAGAAACAGAAGTAGGGTGAAAAATCCAAGCTTTGTGTTTAGAAATGTTCTAAATCGTTTGAGTGTCTGCACGGTTTGAACCGTCCTTTCGAGTATAATCAAATTAAAATCGTAACTGTAGTTTACAGTCTATATTAAATTTGTGTCAATTGATGCTAAGCTTTGTTAATGCATTTTTAACTTATTAAATTTACATGAAAAATAATGGTACATACTAAAATATCATGTTTTTATTTGTTAATATAGGAGAAGATGGAAGGTGAGGTTGAAAGAATGTTATTTTTATCAAAATTATATGAATACGTTTTACATCATTACTCACAAGGTATTAACCACTTTCCATTAATCCATCTTATTTTTTTAAGTGTTGATAAAACAATTTTTTACTTAATCGTGTATCTTGTTATTCGAGTAAGTATAGGGTTGTATCAAAAGAAAAAAATAAACTTCAGAACAGAATTTGTAAGGCTATTATTAGTTGCGTACCTCGTTTTATTAGTTGAATTGACGGTATTTAGATATGTCTATTTCCCATGGGATATCCGATTGAATTCAACCTATAATTTTCATTCTATCAATTGGACACCGTTAATTGAAACAATTAAACTGACAAATGGACAATCTTTGTTCGATTTCGTGTATAATCTATATGGTAACATTCTTTGGTTTGTTCCGTTAGGAATTATTTTACCCAGTCTAAAGCAATTTAAAAAGTATTCTCTAGTAAAAACAATGTTGGTTGGTATTTGTTTATCAATCGCTATTGAATGTGGACAGTTTGTACTAGGATCCGGAGTTAGTGATATAGATGATATCATTTTTAATTCATTGGGTACATTGATAGGCTGTGGGCTATATCTTATCTTAAATCAAATATTAAATAAAAAAGACGTTAAAAAATAGAAGGAGTGCTAGTCATTGAGAAAAGTAGAAATTATTTCACATGCAGCAAAAAAGTTTAAAAATGGATACCCATTAATTGATAAGGAAGATTTACAAACAACTCGTGATTTTAAAGAAGGAGAATGGGTTGCATTAACGCTACATAATCAATTTGTCGCTTATGGTTATTTTGCAGAACAAAATCGTGGGGATGGCTGGATTTTTTCACGAAATGAAGAATCACGTATTGATGAAGATTTTTTCTCAAAATTATTTAATAACGCTCGAATGAACCGTAAATCATTATTTACTAATAAGGAGACGAATGCCTTTCGTTTCTTTAACGGTGAAGGTGAAGGTATCGGTGGATTAACAATTGATTATTACGACGATTATTATGTATTTACTTGGTATAGCTTAGGTCTTTACCAACACAAAGATATGATTTATAGTGCATTTTCTGATGCAGTTACAAGTTATAAAGGTATTTATGCTAATCTTCGTTACGATACAAAGGGTGAACCATCAACATTCAAAGTTCGTGGAAAAGATGCACCTACGCCACTTATTGTTCAAGAAAATGGCCTTCAATTTGCTGCATATCTTAATGAAACAACGACAGGACTTTTCTTAGAACAACGTGAAATGCGTAAAGCAATTATGAATAAATATGCTGAAGGAAAACTTGTGTTTAACGGATTTAGTAATACAGGTGCAACATCAGTTGCTGCATCAGTAGGTGGCGCACTTAAAACAGTTAGTGTAGATGTGAATAATAAAAATATTGATCGTACAAAAGAACAATTTGTACTTAATAATATTGATCCTGAAAAACAAGAAATTCGTGGAATGGATGTTTTCGGCTATTTAGATTATGCAAAGAAACACCATATTAACTATGATTTAGTTATTTTGGATCCACCAAGTTTTGTACGTTCAAAGAAAAGAACATTCTCAGTTCAAAAAGATTATGTTCAACTTGCTGAAGATGCTATTGATATTACACAAAAAGATGGTGTTATCATGTTCTCAACTAATTCGGCAGGATTGACGCTCAAAAAATTAAAAGAACAAATCACAGAAGCTTTTGCTAATAAGAATCGTTCATTTACATTACTTGAAACATTCCGTTTATCAAGTGACTTTGTAACAAACAAGGAATATCGTCAAGGTAATTATTTAAAAACGTTAGTTATTAAAGTTGATTAATTAAAAAACAATCCTATTTATTATTAAATAGGATTGTTTTTTTTCGTAAAATATAAAAAATTCATAAAAACAAAATGCTTGTAATTAAACGTTTATGAGTGTTTTTGATGGATTTCGAATGTAACCCGTTTCAAATGTTGCTAAAGCTATCATCAAATTTTTGTTTTAAGGGTTGTAAATACGGTTACTTTACTGCTAAAATAGTTAAATCGCGAAAAAAGAATAAAAGAGAGAGAGTAGAGGATTTAATTAATTATGATTATCTTAATGGCAGTAATCCCTGCAATTGCATGGGGTAGTATTGGACTTATAAGTGGAAAACTTGGCGGAACTGCCAACCAACAAACAGTTGGTATGACATGGGGTGCCTTGATTTTTGGAATTGCCATTTATGGTATTTATCAACCAGAAATGGACACAAAAGTCTGGATTATTGGTATCGTTTCTGGTTTATTTTGGAGTTTAGGTCAAAATCAACAATTCCATGCTATGAAAGCAATCGGAATCTCAAAAACAGTTCCTGTTTCAACAGGCTTACAGTTAGCTGGTAATGCGTTGGCAGGTGTCATACTGTTTAATGAATGGAAGACAACTCAAATGGTTGTGATTGGTACTATAGCGATGATCGTTATTATTGCTGGTGCTGCTTTGACATCATTGAGAGATAAAAAAAATTCAGTTCTATCTGATTCAGAAAAAAATGAGAATACTGCTGCTGGTGTACGTGCTATTATTTTGTCAACAATTGGTTACGTAGGTTATACAATTGTTGTTCATTATGCAACAGTGGGCATGACTGCTGATGAATCACGTGCATTTACAATGGCAACAATCTTGCCACAAGCTGTTGGTATGGTTATAGGTGCTGGATTTGTTGCGCTTATTGCAAATGAAGTTATTATGCACTCATCAACTTTTAAAAATGTATTAACGGGACTTATTTGGGGCGCTGGTAACATCTTTATGTTCTTATCAATTCCTAAATTAGGTCAAGCTGTTAGTTTTTCATTTTCTCAAATGGGAGTGGTTATTTCAACATTCGGTAGTATCTACTTATTAGGAGAAAAGAAGACTAAGCATGAGATGATTTATGTCACACTTGGATCAATATTTGTTATTTTAGGTGTTATTATGTTAGGAATTATGAAAACTTTATAAAATGGTGAAGGAGTGTTAATCGATGGATTTAAGGAAAAAAGAATTTGCGACAACTCATCATGTTAGTAAATTAAAAAGAACCCTTAAAACCGGTGATCTCATTCTTTTAGGGTTAGGCGCAACAGTTGGTACAGGTATTTTCGTTGTTACGGGGAATGCTGCCAGTCAAGAGGCTGGTCCTGCCCTTATTTTGTCGTTTATTATTGCCGCAATTGCAGTTATAATGAACGGCTTTTCTTATGCAGAATTTTCATCAAGAATACCAGTTTCTGGTGGTTCGTATAATTATGTTTATGTTATTTTTGGTGAGTTTATAGCCTGGTTCGTTAGTTGGTTTACCATTTGTGAATATATTCTAGCGGGGGCTTCTGTTGCCTCAGGTTGGTCTGCGTATATGCAGGGGTTCTTGATAGGGCTTAATATCCACCTGCCTGTTGCGCTGAGTGCATCGTATAATGCAGCAAGAGGGTCATATATCGATATTATTGCTGTTATAATTACGTTAGTCGTTACATGGTTAACAACATTTGAAGCAAAAAAGGCACTACGTTTAAGCAAAATAATGGTATTTGTAAAATTTGCGATTATTCTTTTATTTATAGTAGTGGGTGTTTTTTACATTAAACCTGGTAACTGGCAACCCTTTATGCCATTTGGTACAAGTGGGGTAATGAGTGGGGCCGCATTAGTATTTTTTGCCTTTTTAGGGTTTGAATCTATTGCGATGGCATCAGACGAAGTAATTGATCCGCAAAAGACAATTCCAAAAGGAATTATTGGTGCGATAAGTATTTCTGCTATTTTTTATATTATTGTTACGTTAGTATTAACCGGAATTGTCCCGTATACACAATTAAATGTTAGTGATCCAGTTGCATTTGCGATGCGATTTGTAAATCAGAGTATTATTGGAAATATAATCTCGGTAGGTGCAATAATAACGCTTCTAAGCGTCTTAATTGCATTAGCCTATGGTTTATCGAGAATGATTTATTCGGAGGCGAGAGACGGATTATTGCCCCAATACTTAGCAAAAATTAGCGATAAGACGAATGCGCCCAAAGCAGCATCATGGACAGTCGGTATTTTTATTGCGATTGCAAGTGGGTTAGTGTCTATTGAAAGTTTAGCCAAATTGACTAATATTGTAACGTTAACCGTACTTGTTATTTTGGCTTTGGCATTAATAAGTTTAAGGAAACAATTTGGTGAACCTAGTAAAGGCCAATTTAGAGTTCCATTTGTACCATTGTTACCAATCTTGTCTATAATTATTTCAGTCTATTTGATGATTCAGTTACCGATTAATATCTGGGTTGCCTTTCTAATTTGGATTATTATAGGATTAGTTGCTTATTACGGTTACGGATATTCTCATAGTAAACAAAAAAAATAACGGAATTTGTAATTAAAGTTCTGTTTGACTGTTATATTTTCTACTAAGTATTGTATAATGTAAGTTGTTAAATAAAGAATATGAGGGAGATAATTAAAATGGCACATATTTCATTCGATAGTTCTAACTTATCAAAATTCGTCCAAGACAATGAACTTGGCGAAATGCAAGCACTTGTTACTGCAGCAGATAGTGAATTACGCAACGGTACAGGGGCAGGTAGTGATTTCCGTGGATTTTTAGATTTACCTAAAGACTACGATAAAGAAGAATTCGCTCGTATTAAAACAGCAGCTAAAAAAATTCAATCTAATTCAGAAGTTTTAGTCGTTATCGGTATTGGTGGTTCATATTTAGGTGCTCGCGCAGCTATTGAATTCTTAAACCATACATTCTATAACTTATTACCAGCTGAAAAAAGAAATGCACCTCAAATCTTATTTGCTGGAAATTCAATTAGTCCTTCATACGTACATGATTTAGTAGATTTAATTGGTGATCGTGATTTCTCAGTTAATATTATTTCTAAATCAGGTACAACAACAGAACCTTCAATTGCTTTCCGTGTTTTCAAAGAAAAATTAATCGCAAAATATGGTAAAGAAGAAGCTAACTCACGTATCTACGCTACAACTGATCGTAAAGTTGGTGCCTTAAAAGTTGAAGCTGATTCTGAAGGCTATGAAGCATTTGTTATTCCTGATGACGTTGGTGGCCGTTTCTCAGTTCTTACTGCTGTTGGTTTATTACCAATTGCTGCTTCAGGTGCTGATATTGATGCCTTGATGCAAGGTGCTGAAGACGCACGTGTTGAATATTCAGATGCTGATTTAACAAAAAATGAAGCATATCAATACGCAGCTTTACGTAATATTTTATACCGTAAAGGTTACACAACTGAAATTCTAGAAAACTACGAACCAAGTTTACAATATTTCTCAGAATGGTGGAAACAATTGATGGGCGAATCTGAAGGTAAAGATCAAAAGGGTATTTACCCATCTTCAGCTAATTTCTCAACTGATTTACATTCATTAGGCCAATATATTCAAGAAGGCCGTCGTAACTTGATGGAAACTGTAATTAATGTGGGAACTCCCGTTAATGATACTGCTATTCCTGAAGAAGAGGGCGATCTTGATGGCTTAGGCTACTTAGAAGGTAAGACAATGGACTTTGTTAATACAAAGGCTTTCCAAGGTGTTGTTTTAGCTCATACTGATGGTAATGTTCCTAACATGATTTTGAACATTCCTACACAAGACGCTTACACATTAGGATATACAATTTACTTCTTTGAAGCAGCTGTAGCTGTATCTGGTTACTTGAATGGAATTAACCCATTTAACCAACCAGGTGTTGAAGCATACAAAAAGAACATGTTTGCCTTACTTGGTAAACCTGGCTTCGAAGACCTTTCAAAAGAATTAAATGCACGTCTTTAAGATAAAAAAGTTATAAAATAAAAATCGTCTGAACTTTTAAAAGTTCAGACGATTTTTATTTGGAATAAATTAGTTCTTTTTGATCATTTTGTAATTTTCGTCATAATATTTACCATTACGAATATCATCTGGCATACCAACATAAGGTTCTTCATTGATAACATCTTCGTTATTTTGACCGGCATCACCGATGTAAGTGATTGTAGCAAATTCTGGGACAACCATTTTAGGATATGTTTCGTATTTTTCACGAGATTCTTCCATCAAATCGATATGGTCATTTTGGTAAGTAACTGTAATTTCAGGATGTTCTTGAACCCATTTAGGGAAGAAGATTGTTCCGTTAATTTTCATTTCGTTAGGTAAGAAATCTAGAGCGACATCAGTACCTGTAGGTTCTGTCCAAGCAATTTTATAAATACCTTCAGTAAGCATAACGATGTGAGCTTCTTGATCAGTTACCCAACGTCCAGCAACCATACCACCATGGATACGGTAGTCAACAGTATGATCATTTTTAGCGTACCATTCATATTCCCAACCGTTATCGTAAGTATATACAAAATGTGTACCTAAGAAATCATCTAATGTTTTAAACTTTTTTTCTGTATTTGTCATAATTTTTGTTCTCCTTTAAAGTGTTTATTTATACATGTAAAAGTTTACATGTTTTTGTTTACTTGATTATAGTATACTGATAAGTATTAAAAGTCAAGTTAAGGGGAAAAATGGCAAAAAAAAATAAATTACAATATATTATTTTAGGATTATTGAATCAAGAACCATTATCGGGGTACGATATAACTAAAGCATTTACGACTGATATTGGAGAATTTTGGCAAGCAGGACATAGTCAAATTTATCCTGCTCTTAAAATAATGGAAAAAGATGGATACATTACGCATGAAATTGAAATAGCAGGTACTAAGTTAGAAAAGAAAATATATTCTATTACATCACAAGGTAAAAAAGTTTTAATGGATTGGTTAGTATCAGATAGTGGGGAATTAAAACCGATTAAAGACGAATTTATTTTGAAACTTTATTTTATTAAAAATAAAGATGACGTTCAATTACAGCAAAGATTAATTGAGCAATTACAGTTACATCAAGTAAAATTAGATCATCTTGAAGGAAGAATGAAATTAATTTTTTTCTCAGAAGAAGAAATCAACAAACAATATGGTCATTATTTGATTTTAGATCATGCAATTGAACGAGAAAAATACTGTGTTAAGTGGTTTAAAAAGTATCTTAATTAAATAATAGACGCTTATAAAACGTCTATTATTTTTTTATTGAAGGTCTTTTTTTCTAATCTTAATCTTTTTGACTTATAAATTATGCTAGAATATGGTTATTAAACAAAAAATAAAAGGGCGGTTTCTATTTTGAAAAGAATGACGAAATATGTATTATTTTTATCTAGTGTGATAGTAGGTATTGGTATCGGAGCATATCAGGCCTCGGCTAATACTTCGAAGCCTGAAGGTGTGATGGGGTCAAATGTACCTGAATCATTAGTTAAATCAGCATCTTTATTGAGTAAATCGGCTACAAATCGCGATAATTCAATTCCTGATTTATCAGAATTTCAAGGATCATTTACAGATGCACAAGCTAAAGTATTAAAGAAAAATTTTAAATTTATTATTTTACGTGTTCAATATGGGTCAAATCGTAAAGATTTAGTGATTGATCATAATATTGCGATGATGAAGAAATATAATATTCCATATGGTGTTTATTCATTTAGCCAATATGAAAATGTTGCTGATGCTAGAGTAGAAGCGAAAGACTTATATAACCGTGCCAAGGATGCTAAGTTCTTTGTCAATGATTATGAAGATCAAACGGTTACGAATGCTAGCAAAGCAAATACTAACGCCACAACAAAAGCCTGGGCTGATGAGATGGCTAAATATGTAGGTAATCGTAAAATTATACTTTACTCTTATGCTAGTTTTATGAAAACATATGCCAGTACGGCTGTTAACGCATATGATGGTTTTTGGTTAGCTGCATACCAAAGTAATGAGCCAATGGAAACAAGTCATTCGTTATGGCAATATACAAGTAACTTTACAAATCATGGTTTATCAGGGGTTGGAAACATTGATGCAAGTATCATGTCTGGTAAAAATGCTGATTGGTTTTTAAGTGCATCAACAGATAACAAACCAACAGAAAGTACACCACCCACGAACGCAGCTGGGAAAGCACAAAGTTATAATGAATTAGTTTCAATTAAAAAATCTGGATATAATGTTTGGGGTAATTTTAGTTGGAATAAAGTTAAAAATACGACAACTGGAAAAATTGGAAAAGTTTATAGCGCAAAATATTACTATAATCACAGTAATGGTAACAAATATTACTCATTGTACGATAGTAAAGGCAAATGGGCTGGATATGTAAATAGTAACGCAATGGAGGTTGCTTCAGCTAAAGAATTTAAAGCAACCGCTAAAATTACTAAACGTGATTATACTATCTGGAGTAATTTTTTCTATACGTCAGCAAAAGGAACAACAGCTAATTATTATGGTCAAAACTTAAATGTCAGATACAGATATACATTGGGTAATGGTAACGTCTATTATTCACTTTATAATAATGCAGGTACATGGTTAGGTTATATGAATAGTAATGCTTCAAATTTAGTTTATTCATCATATGATAAGATTGTTTCTGTTAAAAATAGCTATACTATCTGGGGTAATTTTAATTGGACAAGTAAAAAAGGATCTACAGTTACTAACTCCGGACAGACATACAATGCTAAATATGCGTATAAGATTAATGGTAATACGTATTACTCACTATATAATGGTAATAATGTTTGGAAAGGCTATGTTAACAGTAATGCTACGAATACCTTAGTAGCTAAATCATTAAAGGCAAAGGTCAAAATTAGCGATAAAGGTTATAATGTCTGGGGTAATTTCTTGTGGTCATCTAAAAAAAGTACTTCTAGTAATTACTATGGTCAAACATATAACGTTAGATACAGATATACTACAGGAAACGGAAATATTTACTACTCACTTTATAACGATGCCGGTAAATGGATGGGTTATGTGAATAATAAAGCAACTAGCCATATTTATACTAAATACAATAAAATTGTCTCTGTTAAAAGAAGCTATGATATCTGGGGTAATTTTAATTGGACGGTAAAAAAAGGGTCAACTATAGCTAACTCAGGTACGAAATATACAGTAAAATATGCTTATTCAATTAATGGCAATAAATATTACTCGATATACAATGCAAATGGTAAGTGGCAAGGATATGTAAACAGCAACGCATTTTAAATGAAAATAGTTCTAAGTTAATTGTTGTTGATGAATTATGATATTGAAAGACAGTGTGACTTAAAAATGCCTCATAATCGTTAGACCTACGTCTAATAATTATGAGGCATTTTTTATATTGATAAATTTAAAGTTGATTTTGAACGTAACCTAAAGTGCATAGTAGGAACCGGATGATAAATAATTATTTAATTTAAAAATACAGTCATACAACAGCAGCTGATGAGAGGGTATACGGTTATTATTGCAAAAAAAAAACCTACCCGAAGGTAAGTTTCAAAGGCTTATAATTAAGCTTTAACAACGTTAGTTGCTTGTGGTCCACGATCAGAATCTTCAACATCGAAAGTAACTGCTTGGCCTTCGTCAAGTGATTTAAAACCGTCACCTTGGATAGCTGAGAAATGAACGAAAACGTCGTCGCCAGATTCGCGAGTAATAAAACCAAAACCTTTATCTGCATTAAACCATTTTACTGTACCTTGTTCCATAATATGAAACCTCCATGTGCTGTAAGCACTAATATATTTTGCATTTGTTGATTGAACTATTAAAAAGAAGTGTGTTCATAAATGAAACAAATCACCTTTAAATAACCGAACCATAAATACATAAGTTTAATATAACATCTAATGACGATTAATGCAAATGTTATTTGCTCGATTTAGTGTGTTTTTTAAGATAATGCAGTAATTCTGTTTCATTACGAAATTCATGTGGGCTAACTTGATTATGAAGTCGAATCGTAATTTTATTAATTTTGATTCGACCAGTCCAAGTATACGTGTATTCAACGATAAATCTATTATTGAGATCATCCTCATCTAAGCCAAAATTAAGTACGTAAATACGATCTGGAACCATTAATGGATTGAGATGTTCTTTATCGTAATAAATTTTGTTTGCTCTTAAGAATTTTTTTGTCTTACTTAACATAGTGTATAAACCTCCAAACTATTATTATAGTGTATTCAAAATGAAGGAGACAGAATTGAATCGGGGATTTAAGTTGCTGTCACTTTATTAATTTAAGTACCATCATTAAAATATCTCATTTAGTATATCATAAATAGAACATAAAATGAGAAAATACTATATAAATCATTCGGAAAAATTGACAATAAACAAAAACATGTTAAGGTTATAGTAGCTCAATATTAATATTCTTAGTATAAATTATTCAGTTTGATGATTTCTATTCATTTATTCACGCTGGCGCAACCAAGGAGTTGCAAGGATGTAAAGTAGGTAGGGTTACATCGTTTAGAAGTAGAATTAGTAACTTATTTTAAAATTAATTAACTCAAAATTAAATATAAATATTCAGTGAGAAGGCTACCAGCAGAATTTGTTGGTAGCCTTCGTCAATTAAAAATATATATAGCATTAAAAATTAATAGCGGGTATGAATGTTAGAAACTTTAAAATATAACCCTTTATTACTTTATTGAAGTATTTAGAGTGTACATACAAAGGAGGTAGGTATTGTTTACCTGCTTTTTTTAGTGTTTAATATGTGAGTGTATAAAAATAAAGGGGTGTTGGATAATGAAAAGGGTAGTCGTATTATGTGCTTCAACAATGGTTGCATTATTATTAGTTGCATGTGGGAACAGCAATAGTGCAAGTAAGGAATCGTCATCATCTGAGGTAAAATCATCTAGTTTGCAGAAATCAAAAAGTGAATCAAATAAGAAAGAGTCTATAAAAAAAGCAAAAGTATCTTCTGAAAGTAAAGCATCATCAGAATCAGCTGCCAAAGAATCAAGTATGGTAGCTGAAAGGTCATCTAAGGCAGCTAATCTTGTGAGAAATGAATTAAAAAAAGGATTTAGTTTTGCTCCAATCAAATATAATGGTGAGGACATCAGTAAAGCTATGGAAGATGGTACTGCTCCACGGCACTCCCTTTTTGATTTAATTACTCTAGGTTACGCAAAAAGTGATACAGTGGTTCGTACACAGCTGGGAAAAGATAGAGCCTATAATTATACGTATAAGATAACCGATAAGTTTATTATAATGAGGGGTGAATCTGGTTCACATCGCATACCTTACACAATAAAGGGATCACATATAACATATGGAGAATGGATAGAAAAACAATCTAATGGAACAAAGCTTACTTATGAGTTTGCATTAGAAACGACTGCCAAAGATGCAATAGACGCACAGCAAACTCAAAATAAAATATAATGGTTAATTGAAACATCCATACTGTGGATGTTTTTTTGTACGCCAAAATAGAAAATGTCGTACGGGTTATTGCGGCATTTGGGGCTGAACAAACTTAGTATAAAATATCTTTGAATGGTTAAAAATCTAACAAAACCTGCGACTATTAGTATGAAAATATAGATTATGTTGTACAGAGTTTTATAAAAGTGCATAAGGTGAATACGAATATTGATTACCTATCATTTTTAGTGTTTAATTTAAAGGTAAATAAATTTTAGGGGAGTTTCAAAATGAAAAAGGTATTGGTAACGTGTGGGATAGCAATGATGTTATTATCATTAACTGCGTGTGGGAGCAGCAATTCAAAAAAGGATGAATCATCTTCTATTGATTCTAGTAAATCACAAGCAAGTTCAAAGAAAATAGCTAGTTCAATGAGTAGAGAAGTTTCATCGTTAAAAAAAGAAAAAAGTAAATTACAGGAAACGAAAAAACAGGCAAGTAGGAATGTAGGAACTCTGACAGTTCAGCAGATGAAAGACCATCCTAAACAGTCAGCTGTAGCAATCGCTTATTATGGTGCAAATCGTTTTTGGAATGGTTTAACGGATAAAATAGCAGATGGGTTCAATGTTTCAATTAAAACACCTAATTCAAGTACAGTTAAGTATTATATTCAAAAAGGTGATAATCCATATTATAGATTACTGGGGGATGTACATAATACTGTAGCTTATTATGACAATGCAGATAATGAACTACAAAAAGTTGGTATGTCGACAATAGCTACTTATGTAAATCAAAAGTTAACTGATGGTAGTCGAAATACTCTAGTGAATAACGTTATCATCAATGCTAGTGATGATACACAACAATCCAGTGATGGGCTATCAATATCAATTGATGAAGCGATTAAACTGATTATCAAACATGAAAATTCAAATGATAATTACGGCAATTTTAACTTGATAATAACAGATAGAAGTAAAAGTACTATAACTAAAATTAATAATAATGATGATATTCCTGCAGCGTTGGGAGGATACGTACCCTATGGAAATGGTGGTTGGGAAATAGAGTTGGTGTACACGGGTGCAAGTCTTCGAGAAAAATATTACCTAGTGCCTGATCATAACAAAACAACCGTTTCACTTAAAACTATCTCACGCTATTCGACTAGACCAGACATAGATACAGAAAACTTTACGCTAAACCGTTAAATAAATATAATACTTTATAGTGATATTCCATAATGGTTCATTAATGCATTCACAAACGTGAGTGCTTTTTTTGTAAAAAATGAAATATGGAACTGGGAATCTTCAGATAAATACCGGGCCTTAGAATATTAGCTAAAATTTAGAAAAGCAAAATTAATGAATTTCTTAGCATAGTAGCTAAAAAGTATATACACTAATAGTGTTGACGAAAGTGCAAACATTTAAAAAGCTAAAGAAATAAACTATACTATCTAAAATGATCCATCATGAATGATACGGTTGGAAGTACAAACGGTAGCCAGATTCAAAGTGTGAAAAAGTTTAGTGTGAGTTAAATCATCATTTAGTGATTTTTGAGTAACTAGTGATCATTAAAATAAACCTTTTAAGTTACGTAGAGTTTCATAGTATTTCATAGAGTTGGGACAGGTATTGTTTACCTGTTTTTTATTGTTTAATATAGAGGTAAATAAGATATTTGGAGGTAATGCAGTGAGTAAAATATGGGGGTTTATAAAAAAATATAAATGGTTCATTTTACTAGTAATATTGATAGTGACTGTTATCATCCCTTGGGTCATCAATATTTTTATTGGCATTGTTCCAGGAGTAGGTTCGAGTGATGGGTGGCTTGGATTTTGGGGAGGTTATATAGGTTCTTTCATAGGTATTGGTGGTGCAGCTATGTTTGCATATATAAATACAAAGTTTCAGTTAAAAGAGCAAAGAAAAAATGAGTTAAGTAATGCCCTTGCTGTAGAAGATATTAAGAACATATCTAGATTAATTTCTATTAATAATAGATTTACCGCCAATATTATTTTAATGAAAAAAGATATTTTCTCTAAGGGTACATTAGAAACAATAGATGATATTCGTAATTTGGGTACAAAAATTAATAAAGAAAAATTGAATGAAATTACTAATTTGAAGAATGAATATGTAATTTATTTTGAAACATACGTTAGCTATGTACCCGAATTATCAAAAAAATGTGATACCTATCAAGATAATATTGCTACACTTTGGAGTGATTTAATGAAAACATACGATGAACTTACTATGGCAGTAAAATGGTTATTGAAAAATAAAGAAGAAAATATAGAATTGATAGATCAAGAAACTAATAAAATTAATAAAATTTTTACAGCAGTTGCAACAAATATAGACTCTATATCTTTTCCGTTAAATGCAGTGAATAAAATTTTAAAAGGCGAAGCGGCGAGGATAAGGTGTAATAAATAATACCTTATCTATAATTGATGTTTAGGTATTCTTAAAGTAAGTAATAGGGTTAGTGTTAGAACCTGCCAAAACTTGCCATAAAATACTTTATAAAGCTCATCAAAACTCTAGTAAGCTCGTCAAAATGATACTTCATTTATACCTAATATGTTAGCAAATATTAGTATATGGGTGCAGCTATTCATCCCTGGGACTTATTAGATATGTAGGCAAAAATAAGTATTCGGACATTTCGGACCCCCTAAAGGGATGCAATTAAAAAGGTTATCAAGACATTCAAGACACCCTAAAGGAAGTAGATTTAATTAGATGTGATGAAATGACTACGGTTTGTTGAGGGAAAATAAAAAGCACCTACTTAAGAAAGTAGATGCATCAGTACATACATGCCCGTACAGTTTATTTTTTTGACTACGGTTTTGACTACGGTTTGTTGAATCTAGATGAAACCTTATGAAACTCTATGAAAACACTTGATTGGGTAAGTAGGGATCGAACCTACAGATTGCGGATTCAGAGTCCGGCGCCTTACCAGTTTGGCTATTACCCAAGAATAATTAACTTCCTAATTTTAGCGATATAACGGTCTTTTGTCAAATAGAAAATAGTAATATTTTGTTGAAACAATAAGAAATAGTAAAGATGATTAATTATTGATAAAGAAAAGTGATGATTACTTTTCTAATTGATACATAACGTTATAATGAAGGACATAAAGATTGTGTTATGTAGAGAAAGTACAAATGAATAAATTAAGCTAAAGTTTTGCACATTTTATTAAGTTATTATTCTATAGATGGGTTTGAGGCGAACGTATTGGAAATAAAACTAAGACGTGAATTAAAAAAGTTATACATTAGATTATTGATTGCGTGTGTCACAACGTTATTGATAGGTACCACGAAAGTTCTCCTACAATATAAATGGTTATCTTTTGTTATGTGGGCTGCTGCATTGTACTGTCTCGGTTTGTATCTGTATTGTTGTTTTATTCAATTTTTAATTTGGCATAAAAATCATTGACATCAAATCTATATGGGTTATACTTAAAAGAGTATTTTTGCCCAATGGTCAAATTGGTTAAGACGTCGCCCTCTCAAGGCGGAATTACGGGTTCGAGCCCCGTTTGGGCGATAAAAGATGTAATTAATTAGAATATTTAAAAAAGTGATTAAGTAGGGGAATGAAGTGAACCCCCTGAGTTGGAGAAATCTAACTCAGGGGGTTTTACTATGTTCACAGTTGAAATAAAGAAAAAAGTTCTAAAAGAATATTTGAAAGGTAAACCAGCCGGTTTACTAATGAAGAAGTATGGAATCAAGGGATCTGCAACTATTTATCAATGGTTGGATCATTTTAAAATGTTTGGGATTCAAGGCTTAGAAAATAATTTAGGGAAGACATTTTATGATTATTCCTATAAAATGAAGGTCATTCACTGGCGATTAAAACATAGGGCTTCTTTTCCGGTTACAGCACGTCATTTTAAAATTAAGAATCCTGTCGTGATTTGGGACTGGGAAAAGAAACTGGTACAAGGTCGCTTAAAAACTTCAAAAGGAAAACTGCCTAAAATGACTAAATCAAAAAATCCAAAAACTTCAAAACAATTACAAGAAGAAAATGACTTTCTAAGGGCACGGGTAGCGTACTTGGAAAAATTGGACGCCTTAATACAGAAAAAACAAAGATTAAAAACCAAGAAAAAGCCCAGATAATCACTGAGTTAAGGTGTGAATTACAGATTAAGTTGGCAACCGTATTAAAAGCTGGACTGATGTCCAGCAGTAGCTACCATGATGCTTGTAAACGAGAGTACCAACAAGATTCAAAAGAACTGATTGAAACGATTAAAACAATTTGTGAAGGGCATTCTGATTATGGGTATCGTCCCGTAACAAGTGAGTTACGTAACATAGGCATTAAAATCAATCACAAAACCGTGTTGAGAATAATGCGAGAAAACAAACTCCTATGTCACGCTTACGAACGAAAAACGAAAAGATATAATTCATATAAAGGAACTGTTGGTAAAATAGCTTCCAATCTTTTAAACCGACGTTTTAAGACTGATAGATCCTATCAAAAAATAGTAACTGATGTCACTGAACTACGATGGGGAAATAAAAGTACAAATGAAAGAGCTTATTTTACGGCATATATTGATTTATTTAATAGTGAAGTCCTTCAATGGTCAATTAGCCTCCACCCAACGGTGGAGTTTGTGACAGAACCACTAAAACGGTTAATCAATAAACGTTCAAATCTCAGTTATCGAATGACAGTTCACTCTGATCAAGGATTTCAATATCAGAACAGCCGTTATACAGAGATTATCAAATCAGCAAAAATTTTTCAAAGTATGAGTCGCAAAGCGACTTGTTTAGATAATGCATGTGCTGAAAGCTTCTTTCATATTTTAAAAGTTGGGACAGTTCATAATCACGATTATGCGACATACGAAGCTTTAAAAGTAGCCATAAAAAATTATATTGATTATTACAATCATAAAAGAATTAAAATAAAACTGGCCGGTATGTCTCCGATTGAATATCGAAAACATACCGACCAGATGATCGCTTAATATTTACTCCAACTTTTGGGGTTCACTTCAGAACCTGCTTAATCACTTTTTTGTTTAGACATTTTGTTCAAATGAAAGTTCAATTAAATATTTATCATGATGTGTCAGATACACGGTTGTTACCCAGACGTCCATATAGTCAGGGATGGAATGATCTAATTTATCGTTAAAGTAATCTAATAAATCACCGTGTTTTGAAACGAAATCATCAGTGAGACGATTAACAGTTAGTTTATCTGGTAAAAAATAAATATCAGCATCAGCTACTTTGACGCTTCCTGGTATGACGAGGGTTATTGAATTAGTATAGGTCAAGCGTGAAAAGAAAACGTCTTCTGGATGTCGTCTGACATAAGATAAGACGAAGAATATAGAATCTGAATTACTAGCCATAAGTGACACTCCCCATCTAAATGATTTACTTCATTATACCAATTTAAACGAAAATGTTTTGATTTATTTTATTATAGTCGTAGACAGACTAAATTTAAAAATATATTTTAGGTTTTTACTTAGGTAAAATCTTAATGGTAGCGTATACTTGAAGGTACAAATATAAACCATTTTATGGAGGTGCAGGCGATGAAGACAGTTCATTTTTATTTAGTAAGACATGGTCAAACACGATTGAACAGATTAAAGAGGCTACAAGGCGTGACTAATTCTCGTCTGACACACAAGGGGCGAGAGGCAGCTAGAAATTTGGGAACACAATTAAAAGATGTCTATTTTGAAGCCGTGTACACAAGTGACTTAAAACGAACGCAAGATACTGCGGACTTTATTCTTGAAAAGCATGACTCTTCGTTTGAATTTCAACCATTAAGAGGACTTCGAGAAGTCGATTTTGGTCGACTAGAAGAGATGAAAAATAAAGATTTAATTCCAATGCTTGTTAAAAAATTTGGTTTTTTTAAAGTGAGTCAGGCCGTTTTAGGGCATAATCGCTTTAGAAACTTAGTAAATATGTTCGCAGAGCTTGAAGGAACTAGCCAAGCTGAAACATATGATAAGATGACTAGTCGAATAATTGATACATTAACGGATATTGGGAATCAGTACCAGACGCAGGGAGGAAATATTTTAATTGTGTCTCATGGTCTTGTGTTATCAAGTTTTATCGACAGCTTAGAAAAAAATCAACTTCCAACGATGCTCTTGAAGAATGCTAGTGTTAGTAACGTTGATTTTAAAAAAGGTAAATTTACAATTGTGAAGATTAATCAAAAGGGGTGATTACGATTGCTATATCCTAAAACGATAAATAAAATTCGACAGTTAGTTAATGATGGTATTGTTCCTGGTGCTTCATATGGGGTTATCCATCATAATACAATTAGCAATCAAAACTATTTGGGATATTCGCAATTAGTCCCTGAAACTGAACAATTAGCTGACAATGCACTTTACGACGTTGCATCACTAACTAAAGTGATAGGAACAACAACTCTTATTTTAAAATTACAAGAAGAGGGTCGTTTGAATGTTGATGATTCCGTAAAAAAATACCTACCAAATTATCAGGACGAACGGGTGACTTTACGGCATATGTTGACGCATACGGCAGATTTTCAAGGGTATATTAAAAATCGAAATCAATTATCGGAACCAGATTTAAAACAAGCACTATTCGGACTAAGTAATGGTGAAAATCTTGGAAAAAAAGTTATTTATAGTGATATCGGACTAATTTTTTTAGGATATATTATTGAAAGTATTTTAAAAATTCCTGTTCAGCAAGCATTGCAGCAAGAAGTCTTAAATCCCTTAGGATTAACTGATAGTACTTTTAGTCCAAATATCTCAAGAAGTGTTCCAACTGAGATTATTCCTGACTTAGGTCTTTTAAAGGGTATTGTTCATGACCCCAAAGCACGGATTTTAAAAGAACATTGTGGATCGGCAGGGTTATTTTCCACTGTATCCGACTTATTACGATTTATGCAGTGGTTTATGTCAGATGGTCCTGAACGTCCAGTATTACGGCCGGAGACGACGCAAATGTTATTCTCAGATCAAACACCTACAAGAAGCTTGGGTCGTTCACTTGGCTGGGATCTTCGTGGAGATGGCGATTGCTTATCTGTCTATCATACTGGTTATACAGGAACATTTATAATAATGGATCAATCCATGCAAGACGGGTTGGTTGTCTTAACGAATAGGGTACATCCGACGAGTGATAATAGTCTCTATTTGGTAAAACGAGATGAAATTATAGAAAGCTTTTTAACGGAAAAAGCTGGATTGTAACCGATTAACATTCAAAAATGTAACCGCTTATGATAAAATAAACCAATAATATGTTTAACGAAGGAGAGAGCAACTAATGACAGAACCTTTATTCTTAAAACCTGTATTACAAGAAAAAATTTGGGGTGGTGATCATCTTAAAACGGTCTTTGGATATGATATTCCAAGTAATCATACTGGTGAACTTTGGGCTATTTCCGCACACTCACATGGCCCAAGTACTGTTTTGAATGGTCCATTTGCTGGCAAAACATTGAATGAAGTCTGGGATTCAAATCGTGAAGTTTTTGGTAATGCTAAAGGGGATGTTTTTCCACTTCTAACTAAAATTTTAGATGCTAATCAAGATTTATCAGTTCAAGTACATCCGGATGATACTTATGCAATGCAACATGAGCATGAACTTGGTAAAACAGAATGTTGGTATGTTATTTCAGCCGAACCTGGGGCAGAACTTATTTATGGGCACCATGCTAAAACACGTGAAGAATTAGCGGAAATGATTCATGACGAAAGATGGGATGATTTATTTACGCATGTACCTGTTAAAGCGGGAGATTTCTTTTATGTTCCTAGTGGTACAATTCATGCCATTGGTTCTGGTGTGATGGTCCTTGAAACGCAACAAAGTAGTGATACAACATATCGTGTTTACGATTTTGACCGTGTGGATGCAACAACGGGTAAGAAGCGTGACTTGCATATTCAACAATCGATTGATGTTACTAATGTGCCTAATAAAGTTCCTGAACTCGATATTCAAACAAAAATGGTCGGGGATGCCAAAGTAACAACCTTTGTTAAAACACCATTCTTTAGTGTTTATGAATGGTTGATTTCAAACGGATCAGCAAATTTTAAAAGAACAGTCGCACCTTATACTCTTGTTTCAGTTTTAAAAGGTGAAGGTCAGATTAAAGTCGATGATAAAATATATGATTTAAAAATGGGTATGCATTTTATTTTACCAAACGAAGTTAAAGAATGGACAATTACAGGTGATATGCAAATTATTGCATCAGAACCTGGAGAAAAAGCATAAAAAAATAAAGATTCAAACAATAATATACTATTGTTTGAATCTTTATTTTTTTACTAAAATGTTGGTTCGATAACGAGTGCTTCTTGTTGACTAAAATCAACATCTGGATATTTACGATGCAACGCAAGCAGTAGTAGACGTTTAGCTAATTCACCATTTCTTGTTAAGATTGGGCCATGGAAATATGAACCAAAAACGTTTTTGTAAATGACACCTTCTGAAGCATCACTACCATTATTACCTTTACCTTTTAACACTTTACCAAGTGGTCGTTCATCTTTACCGAGGAAGGTCATCCCGTTATGATTTTCAAAACCATGGTAAGTTTCACCGGTATCTTCATTTTGAATCGTAATATCTCCGATAAAACGATTGTCATCTTGTGTCTCTGTATAATGACTCATTGCACCAATGCCAGGAATTTTTTCACCATCAGCACCGACATAATATTGACCAAGTAATTGGTAACCGCCACAAATTGCGAGGAGGGGACCGTTATCTTCAATATAGTCGGTTAAGGCCTCTTTTTTGTCTTGAATATCTTTTGAGACAATTTTTTGTTCGAAATCTTGTCCACCACCAAAGAAAGTTAAGTCAAAATGATCTTTGTCAAAAGGTTGATCTAAACTGATGACTTCAGTTTGTAAGTCAGTATCCATTTGCTTGGCATAATATTCTAACACCAATAGGTTACCAACATCACCATAAGTATTTAATAAGTCACCATATAAATGGGCGACGTTTAAATGATATTTTGCCATTATTACATGCCCTCCTTGATATAACCATCATTAGCGAGTGATTTACGTAACTGTAAAACAGCTGTATAAGTGGCTAAAACGTAAATATGTTTTGTGGGGAAGGTTTTAAGTTGTTCGATAACTTTAGCAATGTCAGGTTCTTTAATTAATTGTTCATCTTTGACACCAGCGACCTTAAAACGGAATGAAACATCTTTATAACGTTCACCACCCGTCATGAATTGAGGAATGTTCATTTGTGTTAATTGTTCGAAATTCCCATCCCAAATCCAACTGGTATCAATACCATCTGCGTAATTTGCATTTAATAAGAAGGCCAACGAGAATGGTTCTGTATCTGTTGCAATCATATCTAGTACCTGATCGAGGCCAACTGGATTTTTAACTAAAACTAAGGTAATGTCTTTGTCTTCAACATGGATGACTTCTTGTCGACCAAAGACTTGCTCATCGTCTTCACTTAATGTATTACTAATTGTTGCAGGACCAACATTGAAGACACGACCAACTGCATAAGCAGCAAGGGCGTTGTAGATGTTATATAAACCGCCGACATGAATTTCCATGGGTTGTCCATCAACTATAAAGTGAGATGATGTGGGTGTTTGTTCTAAAAGTGATGTTAATTGGTAGTCTAATTTTGGACGACTAAAATGACAGTTTGGACAATAATATTTCCCGAGATTAGCATACGTACGGGTTTTATAATGTAAGATATGTTGACAAACTGGACAAAGAATCCCATCAGTATTCGTAGGTGCTAAACTTTCTGTTTCCTCTTCATGATTAAAACCGTAGAAAACAAAAGGATTTGGTAATTCAATTGAATGGAAAATGGGTGCATCACCATTTGCAATAATTGTTGCATTGGGTGCTAATTTAATCCCATCAATAATTTTTTTGTAAGTTGTATAAATTTCACCGTAGCGGTCCATTTGATCACGGAAAATATTTGTTAGAACAAATGCTTTAGGCGTGATGTATTGGGTTACTTTAATGACATTTGCTTCATCAACCTCAAGAACAGCAAGAGGACGCTCATTTTTTTTGCGCTTATCCGTTAGAAATGCTGTGATAATACCTTGTTCCATATTTGATCCAGCAGAGTTTGTTAAGATATGGTCATATTTAGCACCTAAAACCTTAACTGTTAAGGCGGTTGTTAAGGTTTTACCGTTGGTTCCAGTGATGACAATAACGTCATAATTAGCACCTAATGTTTTTAAAATTTCTGGATCTAACGCGGCAGTTATTTTGCCGGGTAGAGAGCTACCACCTTTTAGAAAGGTGTGCAAAAACCAATATGATGATTTCCCTGCGACAGTTGCTATTGAGCTTTTTATCGTCATTAAAATATCCTCCGTTTACAGAAAATTGACTACATAGGATAGAATCCACGTCATAGCCTACTTTACTGAATTTATATTATGTCTATAATAGCATAATTACAAAATTCTACATATAAAATGCCTAATATTAAGAAAAAATTTTTATTTAATGAAATCCAAGCTTAAATCGGATATACTTAAAGACGGAAATCTGAAAAACAGAAGAGGTTTATTATGGCGCAATTATTTTTTAAATACGGTGCAATGAATAGTGGTAAGACAATTGAAATCTTAAAAGTTGCGCATAATTATGAAGAACAAAATAAATCAGTTATTATTTTAACAAGTGGTGTGGATGACAGGGATGGTGTTGGATTTGTTTCAAGTCGAATTGGATTGAAACGTGAGGCGACACCTATTTTTGAAGAAACAAATGTCTTTGATTTAGTTCAACAGACTAATTCAAATGCTGCTTGTGTTTTAATAGACGAATCACAATTTCTAAAACAAGCACATATTATTCAATTAGCTAAAATTGTGGATGAATTAAATATTCCAGTTATGGCTTTTGGGTTAAAGAATGATTTTAAAAACGAATTGTTTGAAGGATCAAAATATTTATTATTATATGCTGACAAGATTGAAGAAATGAAAACAATTTGCTGGTTTTGTCATAAAAAGGCCATCATGAATTTACGTATTCATGATGGTAAACCTGTATATGCTGGCGAACAAATTTTAATAGGTGGTAATGAAGATTATTATCCAGTATGTCGTAAACATTATAACAATCCGTTGATGACACAATTACAATAATCAGATAGACTAGAAAGATAAAGAATTAAGAGGAGACAATATAAAATGGATGAAATGTATGATCAATTACAATCAGTTGATGATCGCTATGAAGAATTAGGCGAATTATTGTCTGATCCTGAGATTATTTCAAATAATAATCGGTTTATGGAATTATCAAAAGAAATGGCAAGTATCCGCGAAACAGTTGAGAAATATCGCCAATATAAAGTTGTTGTTCAAGAACTTGCAGATGCTGAAGAAATGCTAGGCGAAAATTTAGATTCTGAAATGGCTGAAATGGCTAAAGAAGAATTATCTGACGCAAAGAAAGCAAAAGCAGCTTTAGAAGAAGAAATTAAGGTACTATTAATTCCTAAGGATCCTAATGATGATAAAAATATTATCATGGAAATTCACGGCGCTGCCGGTGGGGATGAAGCTAGTTTATTTGCTGCAGATTTATTCTCAATGTATTCTAAATACGCTGAGAAGCAAGGTTGGACTGTTGAAATTGTGGATAAAAATGTGACTGAAGTCGGTGGTTTTAAAGAAATTGTCCTGTTGATTAATGGTGATAGTGTCTTTTCTAAGCTGAAATATGAAAGTGGTGCACATCGAGTTCAACGAATTCCATCAACAGAATCAGCTGGACGTGTGCATACTTCTACTGCAACAGTAGGTGTTATGCCTGAAGCAGAAGATGTTGAAATTGAAATTGATGCAAAAGATATTAGAACGGATGTTTATCGTTCTTCTGGTGCCGGTGGACAACATGTTAATAAGACATCATCTGCTGTCCGAATGACCCATTTACCAACAAACATTGTTGTAGCTATGCAAGATGAACGTTCACAACAACAAAATCGTGAAAAAGCTATGAAAATTTTGAAGGCTCGAGTTTATGATTTCTATTCACAACAAGAACAAAGTGCTTACAATGAAAATAGAAAATCAGCTGTTGGATCAGGGGACCGTTCAGAACGAATTAGAACTTATAATTTCCCTCAAAATCGTGTGACTGATCATCGAATTGGATTATCATTGAATAAATTAGATCGTGTTATGAATGGTGAACTTGAAGAAGTAATCGATTCATTGATTTTATATGATCAAACACAAAAAATGGAAAAGTTGCAAGAAAATGACTAATCCAACCTACTATGAAGCCTTGAAATGGGCTTCTTTGTGTATAGAGGAACATAAGTTAGAAGTTGAAAGTGGTCAGTGGTTATTATTAGAGCGACTAAGCTGGTCAACGACTGATTTATTAATGAATTATCAAACAAAAATGCCAAAAAATGAGTGGCAACAATATCAGATAGATATTCAGCAATTTTGTGATGGAATGCCGGCACAATACATTATTGGTCATGCCTACTTTTTTGGTATGCAATTGAAAGTGACCGAAGCAACCCTTATTCCGAGACCTGAGACGGAAGAATTGGTAGAATGGATGTTGGAGACATTGCCTGCTAATGAGAAGTTGGTAATTGCTGATATTGGAACCGGTTCTGGAGCAATTGCGATTGCTTTAAAACAACAGCGACCAAATTGGCAAATCTTTGCAAGTGATATTTCTAAAGAAGCAATTACGGTTGCCAAAAAAAATGCACAAGCACAGCAAGTTGATGTAACATTTTTGATTGGAGATTTAACAGAACCTATTCATGAATTGAAAGTGGATGTCATCGTGTCTAATCCACCATACATTGCCGAAAATGAGCGAGATGTGATGGATAAAAGTGTGATTGAACATGAACCGCAAGTCGCATTATTTGCAGCTGAAAATGGTCTAATCTTGTATCGAAGAATGATAGAAGAGGTGGCTCGCTTCACGCAAAAACCAAGAGATATTTTCTTTGAAATAGGGTATCAACAAGAAAACGCCGTGATAAAGATGTTAACAAACGCATTTGAAAATGCAGTTTTAATAGAAGGAAAAAAAGATAGTTTTGATAATCAAAGAATGATTCACGCAAAATTATAAAAGGGGTGTTGAGTTAATGGAAACAATTATTTATCAACCTAATGAAATAGAAACTGCTGCAGAGTTATTAAAGCAAGGACAATTGATCGCATTCCCAACTGAAACAGTGTACGGATTGGGTGCCGATGCGACAAATGAAGAGGCAGTCAAACAAGTGTATGCTGCAAAAGGTCGACCAAGTGATAATCCACTAATCGTACACGTTGCCGATGTAGAGACAGTTCGGGAATATGCACAACCACTTACTGCCAATGTGGAAAAGTTAATTAAAACATTTTGGCCGGGTTCATTGACGCTTATCCTTAAATTAAAAGCAGGAGCTCTTTCAAAGACTGTTACAGGCGGTTTAGAAACTGCAGCCTTTAGAATGCCAGATAACAAAGTTACATTAGATTTTATTATTAAGTCGGGCGTTCCAATTGTTGGCCCTTCAGCTAATACTTCAGGTAAACCTAGTCCAACAATGGCAGAACATGTTGCTCATGATTTGAATGGTAAAATTGCTGGTATCATTGATGATGGGCAAACAAAAGTAGGGGTGGAGTCAACTGTCTTAGACATGAGTACAGATGAACCAACAATTTTGAGACCTGGAGCAGTTACTCAGTCACAAATTG
Source organism: Dellaglioa sp. CoH-56-MRSF-11 (assembly GCF_056782135.1). Next base: position 41,213 of record NZ_JBXAYE010000004.1, read on the forward strand.
AGGATGTAATTGGACACGTTAGTGATGATACACATGAAGTTGCCGAAGGAGAAACGCCAAAAGCACCTGGGATGAAGTATCGACATTATGCACCAAGAGCACAAGTTGTGATTGTTGATTCAACACAAAATTGGTCAGATATTTTAGACTGGGTCGCTAAACAAGATATTGCAATCGGATTAATGGCAAAAGAAGGTCAAATTGATACGGATCAGATACCTAAGAATAGTGGCTATTCTTCTTTAGGAAAAACAATTGAATCAGCAAGCCAATCACTTTTTGACGGTTTACGCTACTTCGATGACAACCCTAATGTTCAAATGATTTTAGTTGAAGGGTTTGATAAAAAGGGATTGGGTGTTGCTTACATGAACCGTCTTGAAAAAGCAGCAAGTAGCCAAAATATTGTTGAACTTATGGATGCTGAAAAAGTGAAATATAAACAACAGGATAAAGAATTGTGGGATGCAATCGCTCATGAAGAAAAACGCCAAGAGGACAATATTGAATTAATTGCGTCTGAAAATATCGTTTCTGATGCTGTACGTGCTGCACAAGGTAGCGTGTTAACCAATAAGTATGCTGAAGGGTATCCTAATAAGCGTTACTACGGTGGTTGTGAGTATATTGATGTAGTTGAACAATTAGCTATTGATCGTGCTAAGGCACTATTCCATGCTGAATATGCCAATGTACAACCACATTCTGGTTCACAAGCTAATATGGCCGTTTACCAGGCATTTTTAGAACCTCAAGATAAGATTTTAGGAATGAAATTAAACGATGGTGGACATTTAACGCATGGTTCACCAGTAAATTTCTCAGGTGAATTGTACAATTTTGTTAGTTATGGTGTTGATTCTAAAACAGAACGTTTAAATTATGATGCTATTCGAGAGATAGCACTTAAAGAAAAACCTAAAATGATTATTGCTGGAGCCTCAGCTTATAGTCGAATGATCGACTTTACAAAATTTAGAGCAATCGCTGATGAAGTTGGCGCCTATTTAATGGTAGATATGGCTCATATTGCTGGTCTTGTAGCTACTGGACTGCATCCAAATCCCGTAGATGTAGCTGATGTTGTTACGACAACAACGCATAAAACGTTACGTGGCCCTCGTGGTGGAATGATTCTTGCTAAAGAAAAATATGCTAAAAAACTAAACTCGGCAGTTTTCCCTGGTACACAGGGTGGCCCACTTGAACACGTAATTGCTGGGAAAGCGGCAGCATTCTATGAGGCAGCGCAACCAGCATTTACGGCGTATATGTATCAAGTTGTTCAGAATTCACAAGCAATGGCTGGCGTATTTGCACAGTCAGATTTAGTGAGAGTTATTTCTGGTGGAACTGATAATCACTTAATGAACTTAGATGTAACACCTTCTGGGTTAAATGGAAAAGAAGTTCAAAACTTATTAGATCGTGTTCATATTACTGTGAATAAAAATACAATTCCAAATGAATCATTGAGCCCATTTAAAACGTCTGGAATTCGAATTGGAACGCCAGCAATTTCTACTCGTGGGTTTGACAGCGAAGACGTAAAAGTGATTGCAATTCTAATTCTATACGCAATTCAATTTCACGATGATGACGATAAATTAGCCGAAATTGGTTCGCAAGTTTTAGCATTATCTAAAAAGCATCCTATTTCACAAATTAAATACGTTTAAGACTAGTATTTTAGGTAATAATTCGCTAAAATAGAATAGACTAAATTTAAGGGAGTGTTTCGTAATGGGCAAATTTCAAGTGATGGACCATCCGTTAATTCAACACAAATTAACGATTATACGTGATAAGAACTGTGGTACAAAAGAATTTAGAGAAGTTGTTAATGAAATTGCTGAACTAATGGTATATGATGTTTCTCGCGATTTTGCTTTAGAAGATGTTATCGTTGAAACACCTATGGGTAAAACAACACAAAAAACATTGGCTGGTAAGAAAATTGCTATTATTCCTATTTTAAGAGCTGGTTTAGGGATGGTTGATGGTATTTTGGAATTATTACCAGCAGCTAAAGTTGGACATATTGGTATGTACCGTGATGAAACAACATTCCAACCAACAGAATATTTTGTAAAAATGCCTGAAGATATTGCTAGTCGTGATCTTCTTGTAGTAGACCCAATGCTTGCTACTGGTGGTTCTGCTATTATGGCAGTTGATGCATTGAAGAAGCGCGGCGCAAAGACAATTAAGTTTGTTTGTCTTGTTGCGGCTCCAGAAGGTGTTGCAGCTTTACGTGAAAAACATCCTGATATTGATATTTATACAGCAGCACTTGATGATCACTTGAATGAAGATGGCTACATTGTCCCAGGTTTGGGCGATGCAGGTGATCGATTGTTTGGTACGAAATAAATTAAATGAATGGCCCTTAGAATGCTTATGCGTAAGCCGTCTAGGTGTCATTTTTTTTAATGTGAAAAAAAACTCAAAATAAGTCAGAATTTCTTTTGTATTTTATTTCAATTGGTGGTATGATTTCTTTTGTAATTGGAGAATATTTATAAAGTTATTCTCTTTAATTTATACCGTTTTATACGGTCAAATAAAAGTTTGGAAAGAGGTGAAATTCTGTGGATGGAGATGCTTTCGTTGTGAATTTTTATGGCCTACCTTTCAATATTACGAATGTCGTTTCCGGTTTACTTGCATGTGTGATTGTCGCGATGATAGCTATTGTATTATCGAGAAGACTGACCATGAAACCGACTGGTAGACAAAATGTTTTGGAATGGCTCATTGATTTCACCAATGGGATTGTTAAAAGCGCAATGCCAGGAAAAGAAGGTAAGAAGTTTAATTTATTAGCATTTACGTTATTCTTATTTATCTTTGTATCTAACCAAATGGGTTTATTTTTACAAATAGGTTTTGGCGACAAGACGTTGATTAAAAGTCCAACGTCGAGTCCGCTAACGACACTAACGTTTGCATTTTTGATTCTGCTATTATCACATTTTATGGGTGTTATTCAATTCGGATTTAAGGGATATATTAAAAATTCCTATTTGAGTCCAGTTGCATTTCTTTTACCTATTAACTTGATTGAAGAATTTACAAATTTGCTAACATTAGCTCTTCGTTTGTACGGAAACATTTACGCTGGGGAAGTATTATTAACGTTAATTGGTGGTGCAGTTTCTATGGGCCCATTAATGACTATCGTGGCTTTACCAGTTGAAATGATCTGGCAAGGATTCTCTCTGTTTATCGGAAGTATCCAAGCTTACGTATTCGTAACATTGTCAATGGTTTATATCGGTGGAAAAGTACAAAAAGAATAAAACAAGATATCTAAGGAGGAAACAATTATTATGGGATTATTAGCAGCAGGTATTGCAGCTGGTTTAGCCGCTGTCGCAACAGGTATTGGTAATGGTTTAGTTATTTCTAAAACAATCGAAGGTATGGCTCGCCAACCAGAATTATCTGGTCAATTACGTTCAACAATGTTTATTGGTGTTGGTTTGATTGAAGCCGTTCCTATTATTGCTATCGTTATTTCATTCTTATTGATGGCTAAATAATTTTTGAAATTAAGTTTGATTCTTCGTTGATACAACGAAATATATTAATTTTAAAAAGGAGGTGTCAATAGATGTTTTCAGATTTAGTTTTCGGTGCAGTTGGTAATTTTCAAACTGGTGATTTCTTATTCTATATTATTTCGTTTGTTATTTTGATGTTAATCATCAAACACTTTGCATGGGGTCCTGTCACAAAAATGATGAGTGACCGTGCAGATAAAATTGCAAATGATTTAGATTCTGCTGAAGATTCAAGAAAAAAAGCCGATATTTTGGCAACTGAACGACAAGACCAATTAGATAATTCACGTCAAGAAGCATCTGAAATTGTTAGTCGTGCAAAAGATAACGGTAAAAAGCAACATGATGATATCGTTTCTGGAGCTCAAGATGAAGCAACGACGTTGAAACAAAATGCTGTTAAAGATATTGAACAAGAACGCCAAGAAGTATTGAGTAGCGTTCAAAGTGATGTCGCTGAATTATCTATTGAAATTGCTTCTAAGATTATTCAAAAAGAATTAAATGAGAATGATCAAAAAAACTTAATCAATTCTTATATTGAAGGGTTGGTAAAGTAAAATGAAATTAGATAAGGCAACCGTTGCCAATCGTTACGGTGAAGCCATCTTTGAAATTGCTGATGAACAAGGTAATATTGTTGCCTTTTCTGAAGAATTAGAGGAAGTTAGACAAGTTTTTCTTGCTAATCCACAATTGAGTGAAGTGCTTGTTGATGCACGTCTTAATTTGTTAGAAAAGCAAGACCTTGTTAAGGTCTTACTCAAAGATGCATCTCCAATTATTGCAAACGTTATCCAAATGGTCTTTGATTATGGTCGAATGGGTGATATGGTTGGAATAATTGAAGAATTCGAACGATTATGCGATGTTAAAGAAAAAATTGTACATGCAACCGTTACAACTGCAATTGAGCTTGATGATAGTCAATTAACGAAATTATCAAGTAAGTTTGCAGAAAGAATCGGTGCAAATAAGATAGTATTTAACAATATTATTGATGAAAAAATTATTGGTGGCGTTATTATTGAAGCCAATAATCAGATTTTTGATGGATCAATTTCATCAAAAATCAACAAAGTAAAACGATTATTAGCGGAGTAACATATTAAAGTAGTTAAGAGGTGAACCTTGTATGAGCATTAAAGCTGAAGAAATCAGTGCTTTAATTAAAGAACAATTGGAACAATATAAAGACGAACTTATCGTTGATGAAGTAGGTACCGTTACTTATGTTGGTGATGGTATTGCTCGTGCACACGGTTTGGATAACGCTTTATCAGGAGAATTGTTAGAATTTTCTGACGGTACTTATGGTATGGCTCAAAATCTAGAAACAAACGATGTTGGTATCGTTATTTTAGGTGGCTATGAAGGTATCCGTGAAGGCGACGTTGTCAAACGTACGGGTAGAATCATGGAAGTTCCTGTTGGTGAAGAACTTATCGGACGTGTTGTTAATCCTTTAGGCCAACCCATCGATGGTAAAGGTGATCTTAAGACAAACAAAACTCGTCCAGTCGAAAAAAAGGCTCCAGGAGTTATGGATCGTAAGTCAGTTGATCAACCTTTACAAACTGGACTTAAAGCTATTGATGCTTTAGTTCCAATTGGCCGTGGACAACGTGAATTGATTATTGGTGATCGTAAGACTGGTAAAACATCAGTTGCTATTGATACGATTTTAAATCAAAAAGATCAAGACATGATTTGTATCTATGTTGCTATTGGACAAAAAGAATCAACTGTTAGCGCACAAGTGGAAACGTTACGTCGATTAGGCGCAATGGACTACACAATTGTCGTTAGTGCTGGTCCTGCTTCTCCCGCACCATTATTATGGTTAGCTCCATATACTGGTTCAGCAATGGGTGAAGAATTCATGTATAACGGTAAACATGTCTTGATTGTATTTGATGATTTATCAAAACAAGCAACGGCTTACCGTGAACTGTCATTAATTTTGAGACGTCCGCCGGGTCGTGAAGCTTATCCTGGTGATGTTTTCTACTTACATTCACGTTTACTTGAACGTGCAGCTAAGTTAAGTGATGAATTGGGTGGTGGTTCAATGACTGCTCTTCCATTTATCGAAACACAGGCTGGTGATGTTTCTGCATATATTCCTACTAACGTAATTTCGATTACTGATGGTCAAATTTTCTTGGATAGTGATTTATTCTATTCAGGTACTCGTCCAGCTATTGATGCTGGTACATCAGTTTCTCGTGTTGGTGGGTCAGCTCAAATTAAAGCAATGAAGAAAGTTGCCGGAAGCCTTCGTTTGGCTCTTGCATCATTCCGAGAATTAGAATCATTTTCTCAATTTGGTTCTGATTTAGATGCCGCAACACAAGCTAAATTAAATCGTGGACATCGTACGGTTGAAGTACTTAAACAACCATTACACAAGCCATTAGTTGTTGAAAAACAAGTTTTAATTTTATATGCATTAACACATGGATTCTTGGATTCAGTTCCTGTTGATGATATTCTTCGTTTTGAAGGTGAAATTTTTGATTTCTTTGATAATAATCATAGTGATCTTTTAAATCACATCAAAGAAACAGGTAATTTACCTGACGAAGATAAATTTGATGCTGCAATCAAAGACTTTTCAGAAGGTTTCCAAGTAACTCCTGAAAAAGCGTAAACTAAAAGTAAATGAAAGATGGTGAGAATTAATGGGTGCTTCATTAATGGAAGTAAAGCGTCGAATCGTTTCAACTAAGAAAACGGGACAAATAACTGGCGCAATGCAAGTTGTTTCGACTGCTAAGTTAAGCCAAATTCAGCGTCATACTCAAAGTTATCAGATATATGCTTCTAAAATTAGAAGTGTCATTACCCATCTTGCCCAATCTCACCTTTTAGATGCTAAAGCTGGAAAATCAAAGCAATCATCTGAGAATGATAGTTCAAAATTTTCAGGTTTTGATATGTTACAAAAGAGACCTGTTAAAAAAAGTGGTTATTTAATTATTACTTCTGATCGTGGTTTAGTTGGTAGTTACAATAGTAACGTAATTAAACAAACATTAGATTTGATGAAGCAAAATGGCCATACTGTAGATAATGCTGTTATTATTGCTGTTGGTGGTACTGGTGCTGACTTCTTTAAAAATAGAGGATATGAGGTTGCCTACGAATACCGTGGTGTAAGTGATATTCCAACGTTTATTGAGGTTCGTGAAATCGTTAAATCAGTAGTAACAATGTATAACAGTGAAGTTTATGATGAATTATTTGTTTGTTATAATCATTTCGTTAATAGTTTACAATCGGACTTTCATTCTGAACAAATGCTTCCTATTTCAGAAGTGAATATGGATACAGATGCAGAAGGTATTGAAACGTCTAATGTGATGGGGAATGAAGATTATGATATGGAACCTTCAGGAGACGCAATTCTTGAAGTTGTTCTACCTCAGTTTGCTGAAAGCTTAGTATATGGTGCGATTTTAGATGCTAAAACAGCTGAACATGCTTCAAGTTCTACAGCAATGAAATCTGCGACAGATAATGCTAAAGATATTATTGCATCATTAGAATTAAAGTATAATCGTGCACGTCAAAGTGCTATTACAACAGAAATTACAGAAATTACTGGTGCAACAGCTGCTTTAGAGTAAAATGACAGGAGGAAATACAGAAGATGAGTCTCGGTAAAGTTGTTCAAGTTATCGGGCCCGTCGTCGATGTACAATTCTCTTTAAACGAAACCTTACCAGATATCAATAATGCGTTAAAAGTTACACGTGAAGATGGAACTGCTCTAATTATCGAAGTTACGCTTGAATTAGGTGACGGAGTTATGAGAACAATCGCCATGGATTCTACGGATGGCTTGCAACGTGGAACAGTTGTTGAAGACACAGGTGCTTCAATTTCTGTCCCTGTTGGTGAAGATACTCTTGGTCGAGTGTTTAACGTTTTAGGAGATACCATTGATGGTGGTCCTGAATTTAATAAAGATGCAGAGCGCAGTAGCATCCATAAAGATGCTCCTAAATATGATGAATTAAGTGCAAGTACTGAGGTTCTTGAAACAGGAATTAAAGTTATTGACTTGTTAGCCCCTTATATTAAAGGTGGTAAAATTGGATTATTCGGTGGTGCCGGTGTTGGTAAAACTGTTTTAATTCAAGAATTAATTCATAATATTGCTCAAGAACATAATGGTATTTCAGTGTTTACCGGTGTTGGTGAACGTACTCGTGAAGGTAATGACCTTTACTTTGAAATGAAAGAATCCGGCGTGTTAGAGAAGACAGCCATGGTGTTTGGTCAGATGAACGAGCCGCCTGGTGCCCGTATGCGTGTTGCATTGACTGGTCTTACAATTGCGGAATATTTCCGTGATGAAAAAGGACAAGATGTGCTATTGTTTATTGATAATATTTTCCGCTTTACACAAGCTGGTTCTGAAGTTTCAGCCTTATTAGGCCGTATTCCTTCAGCCGTAGGTTATCAACCAACATTAGCTACTGAAATGGGTCAATTGCAAGAACGTATCACGTCAACTAAAAAAGGTTCAGTTACATCAATTCAAGCAGTTTATGTTCCAGCTGATGATTATACTGATCCTGCTCCTGCAACGACGTTCGCCCATTTGGATGCAACAACTAACTTGGAACGTAGCTTAACGCAACAAGGTATTTACCCAGCTGTTGATCCTTTGGCTTCAACTTCAAGTGCTTTGACACCTGAAATTGTTGGAGAAGAACATTATCGTGTTGCTACGGAAGTTCAACATACGTTACAACGTTATCGTGAATTACAAGATATTATTTCTATTTTAGGTATGGATGAATTATCTGATGATGAAAAAGTAATTGTAGCACGTGCGCGTCGCATCCAATTCTTCCTTTCACAAAACTTTAATGTTGCCGAACAATTCACAGGAAAACCTGGATCATATGTACCAATTGCTGAAACAGTTCAAGGATTTAAAGATATTCTTGATGGTAAATATGATTCACTTCCTGAAGATGCTTTCAATGGTGTCGGCCCAATCGAAGATGTTATTGAAGCAGCAAATAAAATGGCAAAATAGGGGGTAATAACAGATGGCTGAAGATTCAGTTTTGACCGTTAGTATCGTCACTCCTGATGGTAGTGTTTATGACAATAATGCTAAAATGATTATTGTTAAAACACCCAGCGGGGAAATGGGTATTTTACCCAATCATATTCCAGTTATTGCTTCTCTTGATATTGATGCTGTCAGGGTTAAGGTAAATGATAATGAAGAAGATGAAATTGCCGTAAGTGGTGGATTCATTGAATTTTCAAAAAATGTCGCAACGGTTGTTGCAAATGCAGCAGAATGCCAAGAAGATATTGATGAAAATCGTGCACAGGCTGCTAAAAAAAGAGCTGAGCAGATGATTTCTACTGCAAAACAAACACATAATGTTGATGAACTTAAAAGATCTGAAATTGCACTTAGACGTGCAATCAATCGAATTAATATCTCTAAACATTAATACAAAAGTGGGTGCTGGATTTATTCAGTACCTTTTTTTGTATATACATATTAAATATTTCATTTTTGTTACAAATATTAGCGACAAGTGGTACAAAATATGCTATGCTTATGACGAATAAATTTTAGGAGTGTTTTGATGAATACTGTGGGAATCCAATCGCTAGTTACTTTAATGAGTCATCTAATGTTTATTGGAATTGCTTTTTGGGCAATTCAAGGGTTACGAATAGACAGGTTTTTCCCACAAAGTAGCCAACAAAGAATCAAAGTTTTAATTGTCTTATTGGCTATTTTATTAGGATATACAAGCAGTGCCTTTTTCTTAAATTTTATTGATAATGTTCGTAATTTAGTTTTTTTAGTTAAATAATAACGGGGGAATAACTTGTGGAAAAAATAATCGTCAAGGGTGGAAACTCACTCAATGGAACAGTGCATATAGAAGGCGCAAAGAATGCAGTATTGCCAATTCTAGCAGCCGGAATTTTAGCAAGTAGTGGTGAAAATACACTGTCAAATGTACCAGTTTTGTCAGATGTCTTTACAATGAATAACGTACTACGTTTTTTAAATTTAGACGTTGACTTTAATGAAGAAACTAATGAAGTTAAAATGAGTGCGACTAAAGAATTATCACCAGAAGCACCATTTGAATATGTTTCAAAAATGCGTGCTTCTATTGTTGTAATGGGACCACTTTTGGCACGACTTAAACATGCGAAGATTGCAATGCCTGGTGGGTGTGCAATAGGTTCTCGCCCAATTGATTTGCATTTAAAAGGTTTTGAAGCAATGGGTGCGCATATTGAACAATTCGATGGTTATATAGAAGCAACTGTAGATGAATTAAAGGGTGCCAACATTTATCTTGATTTTCCAAGTGTAGGTGCAACTCAGAATATTATGATGGCTGCAACATTAGCTACTGGTACAACTGTGATTGAAAATGTTGCAAGAGAACCAGAAATTGTTGATTTAGCTAATATTTTAAATAAAATGGGTGCTAAAGTACAAGGTGCTGGTACCGAAACAATTCGCATTCATGGTGTTAAGGCATTACATGGCGCTGATCATGCAGTTGTCCAAGATCGGATTGAAGCAGGGACATTCATGGTTGCTGCAGCAATGACTCAAGGTAATGTTTTAATCGAAGAGGCTATTGCGGAACACAATAAACCATTAATTTCTAAATTAGAAGAAATGGGCATTGACGTTATCCAAGAAGACAATGGTATCCGAGTAATTGGAACAGAAAAAATTAAACCAACTACAGTTAAAACATTGCCTCATCCAGGGTACCCAACTGATATGCAGCCTCAAATGACTGTCCTTCAATTAATGGCAGATGGTACAAGTATTTTAACAGAGACGGTATTCGAAAATCGTTTTATGCATCTTGAAGAATTACGACGTATGAATGCAAAATTTAAGATTGAAGGCAACTCAGTTGTCATGTATGGTCCAACTGACTTCAATGGTGCAGAAGTTGCTGCTACAGACTTAAGAGCTGCTGCAGCACTTGTGCTAGCAGGATTAGTAGCTCGTGGTTATACACAAGTTACACATCTTGAATATCTTGATCGAGGCTACTATCATTTCCATCAAAAGTTAGAAGCTTTGGGTGCTGAAATTAAACGTATCAATGATGATACACAAGATATAATTATTAAGACAGAAAATGAAGTAAAATAGAAGAAATGTCCATTTTGGACATTTTTTTATTGTATAGGTATATGGTATAATGCTTACATTAGTGTAAGTTTTAAGTGCCGAGAGGAGAAGCATAATGGCTAAAGATATTGGTATTGATTTAGGAACCGCAAATGTATTAATTAACGTACAAAATAAAGGAATCGTCTTAAATGAACCATCTGTTGTTGCAATTGACACAAAATCAGGTCGTGTATTAGCAGTTGGATCAGAAGCATATAAAATGGTTGGTAGAACACCTGGTAGTATTAGAGCTATCAGACCTATGAAAAATGGTGTCATTGCTGATTTTGATATTACAGAACAAATGTTAACTTACTTTATTAAAAAATTAAATGTGAGCGGCTTTTTATCAAAACCAAGTATTTTGATTTGTTGCCCAACAAATATCACATCAATTGAACAAAAAGCAATTATTCAAGCTGCTGAAAAAGCTGGTGGTGGCAAGGTTTATCTTGCTGAAGAACCTAAAGTTGCAGCTATTGGTGCTGGGTTGGATATTTATCAACCCCGTGGTAGTTTAGTGATTGATATTGGTGGTGGTACAAGTGATGTTGCCGTTATTTCATTAGGCGATATTGTAGCAAGCCGTTCATTACGTGTTGCTGGTGATCAATTGAATAGTGATGTTATCAATTTTGTTAAGCAAAAACATAACCTTCAAATCGGTGAACGTACAGCTGAAAAAGCTAAAATTGAAATTGGGACAGTTTACCCAGACAATCGTGCATTAGAAATGGAAATTCGTGGACGAGATGTTGTTACTGGTTTACCAAAGACAGTTGTGCTTAGCTCTGCTGAGATTGAAGAAGCAACTCATGATACAATGCAAGCAATCGTTGCAGCAACTAAAGAAGTTCTTGAACAAACACCACCAGAATTAGCATCAGATATTATTGATACTGGGATTATTTTAACAGGTGGCGGTGCATTATTAGATGGTGTTGATTTATTAATGTCATCGAACTTAGATATTCCTGTTATGGTGTCAGAAACACCATTGGATGATGTCGCAAAAGGAACTGGATTCTTGTTAGATCATATTGAAAAACAAGGTAGATAACAACTGTGATACTGGTTATTAAGGGAGGTCTATTAACGGGGCAATCTGTTGATGGACCTTTTCATATAGGAGGTGTCATTTATTTATGCAAAACTTAATGCTTGCACCAATCAAGTTTTATCAAAAATTTATTTCACCGATGTTTCCACCTAGTTGCCGGTACTATCCAACATGTTCAAACTATATGATTAAGGCAATTCAAAAACACGGTGCAAAAGGTATTATTATGGGTATCGGTAGGATTTTACGATGCCATCCTTTTGTCAGAGGCGGATACGATCCCGTACCTGATTACTTTACCGTACGAAGAAATAAGAACCCTAAAGGAGAAGAAAAGCATGTCTAAAAAAGAAAAAGAGATTGAAGTAGCAGAAAATGATATTAAAATTAATGGTGAGGATGCAGTTTCATTAACCGTTGGCGGTATTGAAATTGGTACAGTCATTCAACAAGATACAAAATTTGTTGCAACATTAAGTAACGGTGAGATATTCAAAGCTAAAACTCGTGATGAAGGTATTGATACTTTATTGCGCGATTTTCACTTACATCGCGGTTAATTAGTCAATTATTAAATTTTAGCCTATTCAAAAATTTAACGAAATAAGTGACATAGTGTGGAGGGGAATTCTATGAGTAGTAGAAAAGATGAGGTCGATAGTGAGTCAAGAATTGATTATGGTATTATTTTTGCCGTTTTAGTCTTGGCAATTATTGGGCTTGCCTCAATTTACGTATCAGCATCCCATGATACTAGTGCGACCTCAATTGTTAGCCAAATGGTTTCACAGTTAATGTGGTACGCTATTGGTGTCATTGCAATTGTCGTTATTATGCAATTTGACTCAGAACAATTATGGCGAGTCGCACCGATAGGGTATTTTATTGGCCTGTTTTTATTGATGATTGTTTTAGTCGTATATAGTCGACCTTTATATATAAACACAGGTGCTAAAAGTTGGATACCATTAGTTGGTTCGTTAACGTTCCAACCATCAGAAGTTATGAAGCCAGCATTTATATTAATGTTGGCGCGTGTGGTTACGATACATAACAATGATTATCCAACTCATAAAATTGGGACAGATATTATTTTATTAGCCAAAATGATAGCATGGACGTTACCAGTAGTTATTTTATTAAAACTGCAAAATGATTTTGGAACAATGCTCGTTTTCTTTGCTATTTTAGGTGGTGTCATTTTAGTTTCAGGTATCACTTGGAAGATTATTGGACCGGCATTTGGAACGGTGGCTGTTGTAGGTGGAACGGCATTATATATGGTTATTTCAACAACTGGTCGATCAATTCTAGAAAAAGTTGGCTTTTCTGCCTACCAATTTGACCGAATTGATAACTGGTTAGATCCATCAAAAGATACATCCGGAACAGGATATCAATTATGGCAAAGTATGAAAGCCATTGGATCAGGACAAATGACTGGTAAGGGATTTAACGTGTCAAATGTTTATGTTCCCGTCCGTGAATCTGATATGATTTTTTCTGTTATCGGCGAAAACTTTGGGTTTATTGGTGGTTGTATTTTAATCTTTATTTATTTCTTACTCATTTATCGAATGGTTCGTGCAACCTTTGATACGAAGAATGAATTTTATGCTTACTTATCTACTGGGGTCATTATGATGATTTTATTCCATGTTTTTGAAAACATTGGGATGAGTATTGGGTTACTACCTTTAACAGGTATTCCATTACCATTTGTCAGTCAAGGTGGGTCTGCTTTAGTAGGAAATATGATTGGAATTGGCTTAATTATGTCAATGCGATACCATCATAAGAGTTACATGTTCAGTAGCGAAGACGAAGATTTTGATAAAAAGATAAGGCAGTGATTCTATTATGGAATCACTGTTTTTTAAAACTAGGAGGTTTTGATGATGATTGATTTTTATTGGTATCCTAAATGTTCAACTTGTAGAAAAGCAAAACAATGGTTAGACGAAAATGAGGTTGAATACCATATAATAGATCTTATCCAAGAAACACCAAAGGCGAGTCTAATCGAAAAATGGTTGAATGAGTCTGGTCTTCCAGCAATATCTTTTTTTAATACACAAGGAAATAAGTATCGTGAATTAAATCTAAAAGATAAACGACCAACGATGACAATTCAGCAATCAAGTCAAATTTTAGCATCAGATGGGATGTTAATGAAACGTCCGGTATTAACTGATGGAACAAAATTAACGACCGGATTCAGTGAAGATGTTTTTACAGAGACATGGTTAAATAAATAAAACTGTTGACATTAAATTTTAATCTAGCTATAATCAACTACAATAAGAAATACAGATAAGACGTTTTGAAAAGATGAGTAAATTTTAGTAATTAGTTAAGAGAATCCTGGTAGCTGAAAAGGGATCAAAATTACGGAATTGAATATGGTCTTGGAACGTTTGGTAGATGAGCAATGTTAATCTACCTTGGGTACGCCCAATACAGCGGAAAGGTATCGGTTATATTAAAACCCGTACCTGATGAGATTGTTATCGTGAGGTAACAATAAAACAAGGTGGTAACACGTGAAGTTTATAACTTCTCGTCCTTCCGTTTATTAAACGGGGGATGGGAGGTTATTTTTTTGCAGAAAAATTAGGAGGTATTAACATGATTGAGTTTAAAAATGTATCAAAAGAGTTTATCACGAAAAGTGGTAAGGTTAGCGCTGTTTCTGATGTGAATCTTTCGGTGGAAGATGGTAGCATCTTAGGTATTGTAGGATATTCAGGTGCTGGTAAAAGTACATTAATTAGAATGCTGAATGGATTAGAGACACCAACTTCGGGTGAAGTTGACGTTAATGGCGCTAAAATCGCATCTTTATCGGGTAGAACATTGAGAAAGCAACGTCAAAAAATTGGCATGATTTTTCAACATTTTAATTTACTCTGGTCACGAACGGTTGTGGAAAACATCATGTTTCCACTTGAACTTGCTGGAATAAGTAAAACTGAGCGGTTGTCCAAAGCTGAAGAATTAACAACATTAGTTGGGTTAAAAGGTAAAGAAAATGCATATCCTTCTGAGTTATCTGGTGGACAAAAGCAACGAGTTGGGATTGCTAGGGCTTTAGCGAATGATCCTGAAATTTTGATTTGTGATGAAGCAACAAGTGCGCTAGATCCACAAACAACAGATGAAATATTAGATTTATTACTTCAAATTAATCATAAATTGAAATTAACAATTGTATTAATCACTCATGAAATGCATGTGGTTCGTAAGATATGTGATCACGTTGCTGTAATGGAATCTGGAAAATTAGTGGAGAGTGGACTTGTCTTAGACGTCTTTAAGCGTCCGAAACAAGACGTCACAAAACGATTCGTTAATCAGGAGGTCACACCAGCTCTACATGATACTGAACTTGCTGTAAATGAATTAATTGAAGCTTATCCACAAGGGTTGATTGTTCAATTAACCTTTCACAGTACGCAGACGCAAATGCCAATTATCTCTGAAATGTTAAGACAAATTCCAGAAGTTGATTTTAATATCGTTGAGGGTTCCATTCATCAAACTCAAGGTGGCCCAATTGGAACATTATATATTCAATTAACTGGTCCAAAAATAAGTTTAGATCAAACCGTTCCATTCTTGCAAAAAATGAAAGTAGAAACGGAGGTATTGCATTATGGGGACTAATACTTGGGCGTCATATTTTAACTTTAATGCTGTTAACTGGGATGAATTCTGGTCAAATACTTGGGAAACAATCAGTATGACATTAATATCTACAATAGCCGTTACAATTTTGGGTATTATCTTAGGTCTTATTTTATTTGAAACAAAACAAAAAACGACCGGTAAAATAAGTATCTGGGTAAAAATAATTAATTGGATTGTTTCAGCCATGGTTAACATTTTTCGTTCAATTCCGTTTATTATTTTAATTGTCTTATTATTGCCTTTTACTAAGGCTTTAGTTGGTTCTATTATTGGACCGATTGCAGCATTGCCAGCTCTAATCCTCTCGGCGGCTCCATTTTATGCACGAATGGTGGAACTTGCTTTTCGTGAGATTGATTATGGTGTGATTGAAGCAGCTGAAGCAATGGGTGCTAACAAGGCACAAATCATTTGGAAAGTACTATTACGAGAAAGTTTACCAGCTCTTATTTCAGGGGCGACAGTTACTGGAATTACAATTATTGGGTACACGGCAATGGCTGGTACGATTGGTGCCGGTGGGCTAGGAAATTGGGCTTTCATTGAAGGTTATGGTGCTAATAATAATACTGTTACACTAGTTGCAACGGTCACAATCATCATTATTGTTGCCATTTTTCAACTTATTGGTGATCATTCAGCTAAATTAATCGATAAACGAAATAATTAAGGGGTAACCTCATGAGAATAAACAAAAAGTTCATTTTTTCATTTCTATTTTTGACTCTTTTATTAGCTGGATGCGGGAAACAATCAAATGGAATGACTACTTTGACAATTGGTGCTAGTAATATGCCCCATGCAGAAATTCTAGATCATGTAAAACCAATGTTGGCAAAAGAAGGTATCGATTTAAAAGTTAAAGTTTTTCAGGATTATGTGATGCCTAATAAAGCGACTGAATCTGGTGATTTAGATGCTAATTATTTTCAACATAAACCATTTTTAGATAATTGGGACAAACAGAATAATGGTGATTTAATAAGTGTTGGAAATGTTCATCTTGAACCAATCGGTGTCTATTCTAAACAAGTTAAAAAGTTAACTGATTTGAAGAAAGGAAGTACGGTTTTAGTATCTAACAGTATTTCAGATTATGGTCGTGTTTTAACTATTTTTAAAGATGCTGGATTAATAACCCTGAAAAAAGGGACAGACGTGGCAACTGCAAATTTTGCTGATATCAAAACAAATAAATTAAATTTAGTTTTTAAGCATACGTATGAGCCAAAATTGATGTCTGATTTATATGAAAATAATGAAGGCTCAGCCATCATTATTAATGCAAATTATGCGGTTGAAGCTGGATTAAATCCAACGAAACAAGCTATTGCATTAGAACGTAGTACATCATCATATGCGAATTTAGTTGCTGTCGCACCAAAAAATAAAGATAATCCTGCGATTAAAAAGTTAGTTAAAGCACTACAATCTAAAAAGACACGCGAATGGATTTTGAATAAGTATAAAGGTGCCGTTATTCCTGCAAAATAAAGAGAATTGAATTAGTCGACATGACTAATTCAATTCTCTTTATTTTGCAATTTTATTAATTAGCCATTTGAAAATAGCTAAATCTGATGGTTCTCTTATATAAGACATTTCGGGATGCCATTGAACACCTAAAATGAGACCGTCATTACTACTGATACCTTCAATTAGGCCATCTGAACTTGTCGCAATGGCCGTTAATGAATCACCTAAACGGTTAATGGCTTGGTGATGGTACGTATTGACACGAAGCGTTGAACCATAAGTATCTGATAAATAATTATTTGCTTTAATCGATACAGAATGTGTGGCGTATTCTGGTAATGTTGGATCTTGTAAATGCTTAACTTGCCAATTTGAATAGTCACTTAAATCTTGATAGAGTGTTCCACCAAAAAAGACGTTAAGTATTTGTAGTCCACGGCAAATACCAAGTATTGGTATTTTTCGAGAAATAGCTTCCTTGATTAAAGCGAGCTCCATTTCGTCACGTGGGGGATTTAATTCTTCTAATTTTGGATGAGGTTCTTGGCCGTATAAGATTGGTGAAACATCTTGACCACCTGCTAATAGTAAACCATCTACCAAATCAAGATAACTAGATGCGTTTGCTAAATCAGTAGGAATGATTAGTGGTAAACCGCCAACTTCAATAATGGCATCAATATAGCCTTGAGGTGTATAAGTAATTTCGTTAATGTGCATGCCTGTAATTGGATTTCGATTAGGATTTCCAACAATACCGATAATAGGTTTCATAAATGAACCTCCTCAAAATTTACTTTTTATTAGTTTAACTTAATTAAATAAAGATTGCGAGTCTCGAGGCTCCATTGAAATGGATAATTTATTAAGATAGAATGGAATATATTAATGAATCGGAGGAATGCTAAAATGTCGACACTTGAGGTTAAAAATTTACATGTAGAAATTGAAGATAAAGAAATTTTAAAAGGTGTTAATTTAAAAATGTCGACTGGAGAAGTACACGCAATCATGGGTCCAAATGGAACAGGTAAATCAACTTTATCTGAGGCCATTATGGGGAATCCTGCGTATAAAGTGACAGAAGGCGAAGTATTGCTGAATGGTGTAAACATTTTAGAACTACCTGTTGATGAGCGAGCTCGAGCAGGATTATTTTTAGCAATGCAATATCCTTCAGAAATTCCTGGTGTAACAAATGCTGAATTTATGCGTGCAGCAATCAACGCACGTCGACCGGAAGATAAACAAATCCCAATTCGAGAATATTTAAAGAAATTAGATAAAACGATGACAACTTTAGATATGACTGAGGAAATGGCTGATCGTTATTTAAATGAAGGTTTTTCAGGTGGCGAAAAGAAACGTAATGAAATTTTACAACTGATGATGATTGAACCAAAATTTGCTATTTTAGATGAAATTGATTCAGGTCTAGACATTGATGCATTGAAAGTTGTTTCGAGAGGCGTAAATGAAATGTTGAAAAATGCGGAATTTGGAACACTTATGATTACGCATTACCAACGTTTGCTGAACTATATTGTGCCTGATGTGGTGCACGTTATGATGGATGGACGGGTTGTTAAAACGGGTGGCGCCGAACTTGCAGAAAAACTGGAAGAAGAAGGCTATGCTGGTTTGCGTGATGAATTAGGGCTAGACATTACTTTAACAGACGAGAACCTTTAGTGGAGGGCCGGAAAATGATTGATTTGAAGCTCTTAGAACAAAGTATAATTGATTTTTCAAATTTAAAACAAGAACCTGAGTGGTTTCAACAATTAAGAAGAGATGCCTTTGTAAAAAAAACATTACTAGCGCTTCCTTCATTTGAAAAAATTAGATACCAAAAATGGCCCATTATACCTGAAACACTGGTTAAAGAATCAGGGGAATTTGTTTCAAAAAAATCGGATGAAAATACGTTTATTCAAGTTGGATCTCGAACGATTAGTTTAAATATATCTGAGGAATTAAAAGAAAATCATGTTATTATTTGCGACTGGTCAACCGCGTTAGTGGAACATGCAGATTTAATTAAGAAATATTTTATGACTAAGGCAGTTAAATGGGATAGTGATTTGTTGACCGCAACGCATTTAGCACAATTAACCGGTGGTTTGTTTATTTATGTACCTAAAAATGTTGTATTAGACAACCCAATTACAACTTATTTAACGCAGGATGCACGGGACAATCAGGACTATGTACAGCATGTTTTAATTGTCGCAGCAGAAAATAGTCAGTTTTCATATCTAGAAAATCGTTCAACAGTCGGTGATCAGATCACAACCGCAAATATTATTGTGGAAGTGATTGCTAAAGCTAACAGTCATGTTAAATTTGCTGGAGTTGATCAATTAGGGGAACATACAACAGCATATATTAACCGTCGGGGTTATTTATTAGGCAATGCAAAAATAGATTGGTCAATTGGATTACTTAATAATGGCAATATAATTGGCGATTTCGATTCTGATTTAATTGGTGCAGGTTCTCACGCAGATGTTAAAGTTGTTGCGATTTCAACAGGAAATCAGATTCAAGGGATTGATACACGGGTGACGAATTATGGTAAACATTCAATTGGTCAAATTCTGCAACACGGTGTAATTTTATCGCGTTCTACATTAATATTTAATGGAATTGGCCATATTATTAAAGGTGCAAAGGGTGCGAATGCTCAACAAGAAAGCCGTGTGCTAATGTTATCCACAAAAGCACGTGGAGACGCTAATCCTATTTTATTAATTGATGAAAATGATGTTCAAGCTGGACATGCAGCTAGTGTTGGACGCGTGAATCAGGAACAATTGTACTATCTGATGAGTCGTGGATTACACAAAGAAGAAGCAGAAAGACTTGTTATTCGTGGATTCTTAGGACCTGTTTTAACGGCAATTCCGGCAGTTGATGTTCGTGAACGATTAATCGAAACAATAGAGGGGAAACTCATTAATGGTCAAAAATTTGAAAAAGTATCGCAATGATTTTCCTATTTTAAAGCAAATTGTGAATGATGAACCGTTAATTTATTTTGACAATGCTGCAACTGTTCAGAAACCACAAGCAGTTATTAATGCCATTTCACATTATTATGAAAATGATAATGCCAATGTACATCGTGGTGTGCATACTTTAGCCGAGCGTACAACACAGCAATTTGAAGATGTACGACAAGCTGTTGCTGATTTTATTCATGCAAAATATTCAGCTGAAATCTTATTTACAAAAGGGACAACCGAAAGTTTAAACTGGGTTGCTCAGGGTTTTGCACAGAATCGATTGAAACCAGGGGATGAGATTTTAATATCTATTATGGAACACCATAGTAACCTTGTTCCTTGGCAACAAGTCGCACAAGCAACTGGTGCTAAATTAGTTTACATCGACATAACAGATGATGGACAATTAGACATTAATGATGCGAAATTAAAAATGACAGCTAAAACTAAAATTGTATCGCTAACTCAAATTTCAAATGTTTTGGGGAGTATAAACCCCATCAAAGAATTAACGGACATGGCACATACAGTCGGTGCGGTTGTTATTTGTGATGGGGCGCAATCAATACCTTATATGCCGATTAATGTTCAGGAGTTAGATGTTGATTTTTTTGCTTTTTCAGGTCATAAAATGGGGGCTGCAACTGGTATTGGCGTTTTATATGGAAAAAGTAATTATTTGAACGAGATGCAGCCACTAGAATTTGGTGGTGAGATGATTGATTTTGTTGAAGAGCAACAATCAACCTTTAAAGATATTCCTTGGAAATTTGAAGCGGGGACACCTAATATTGAAGGGGTCATTTCATTAGGTGCTACTATTCACTATTTAAATGAAGTTGGAATGGTTAATATACAAGCACATGAACAGATGCTCATCACTGATTTATTACCTAAATTAAAAGCCATTTCTGGCATTACTGTCTATGGGCCAACTGAAAGTAAAAAACGATCAGGCGTTATTTCATTTAATTTGGAGGGACTACATCCGCATGACGTTGCGACAGCTCTTGATATGCAAGGAATTGCGGTTCGCGCGGGTCATCATTGTGCACAGCCATTAATGAAGTGCATGGGTGTATCGTCAACTGTTCGTATTAGTTTATATTTTTACAATACTTTAGAAGAAAATCAAAAATTTATTGACGCGTTAATCGCTACAAAGGAGTTCTTTAAAAATGGGACTATCTAAATTAGATAATTTATATCGCCAAGTTATTTTGGAACATGCCACACATCCGCATCATCATGGCTCACTAGTAAAGGGTCAGAAATCAATTGAACTCAGAAATCCAACCTGTGGGGATGTTTTAAAAGTTGAACTTATCATGAGTGACAACAAGGTTCAAGATGTTGCCTTTTCTGGGACGGGTTGTACGATTAGCCAGGCATCTGCAAGTATGATGACTGATGAAATTATTGGTAAAGCAAAAAATGAAATAGAAGAAATGGTGACAACATTTTCAAGAATGGTAACAGGTGAAACGATTGATGAAAATCTTTTAGGTGATGCTGCTATTTTAGAAGGTGTCGCTCAGTTTCCAGCTCGGATTAAGTGTGCCACATTAGCTTGGAAGGCAGTTTATCAAGCTATTAATTTAGAAAATTAGAGAGGAGGTAAGATATGAAAGAACTAGATGTTGGTGGTGAGTATGAATATGGCTTTAAAGATGATATTGAGCCTGTTTATTCAACTGGGCGTGGCTTAACCGAAGCGATTGTTCGAGAAATTTCGGCAGCAAAAAATGAACCAGAGTGGATGTTGGATTATCGACTTCGTGCCTTTGCCTTATATGAAAAGATGCCAATGCCAAGTTTTGGTCCTGATTTGTCTAAGTTAGATTTAGCTAATATGCGCTATTTTCAACGTGCTAGTGATAATGTTGCTAGAGACTGGGAAGATGTCCCAGATAAGATTAAAGAAACCTTTGACCGACTTGGTGTTCCAGAAGCTGAACGTAAATACTTAGCTGGCTCTTCTGCACAATATGAATCAGAAGTTGTTTACCATCATATGCGTGAAGATTTTGAAAAATTAGGAATTATTTTTATGAGTACAGATGCTGCCGTCCAAGAATATCCTGAATTGGTTAAACAGTATTTTGGCAAATTGGTTCCTGCCTCTAATAATAAATTTTCAGCTTTAAATTCGGCTGTTTGGTCTGGTGGTACTTTTATCTATGTACCTAAAGGTGTGAAGACCGAGGTGCCTATTCAAAGTTATTTCAGAATTAATGCGGAGAATACAGGACAATTTGAACGAACATTAATCATTGTTGATGAAGGCGCAAGTGTTAATTACGTTGAAGGTTGTACAGCACCTAATTATTCGGCAGACAGTTTGCATGCGGCAGTCGTTGAAGTGAACGTCATGAAAGATGCCTATTGTCGGTATACAACGATTCAAAATTGGTCAGATAATGTGTATAGCTTAGAGACAAAACGTGCTAGAGCCTTAGAAAATGCGACGATGGAGTGGGTTGATGGTAACCTTGGATCAAAAGTTACAATGAAATATCCAAGTATTTATTTAGATGGTCAAGGCGCACATGGCACAATGTTGTCGATTGCGTTTGCTGGTGGGAATATCGTTCAAGATACTGGGGCAAAAATGATTCACAATGCTAAAAATACGACTTCTTCGATTGTTTCTAAATCGTTATGTAAAGATGGTGGACGAGTTGATTATCGAGGTTATTTAAAATTTGGTAGACATAGTGATGGTTCGTTTGCACATGTCGAATGCGATACAATCATCATGGATGATAAATCAGCGAGTGATACGATTCCATTTAATGAAATTTTAAATGGCAATGTTTCTATGGAACATGAAGCTAAAGTTTCTAAAATTTCTGAAGAACAATTATATTACTTAATGAGTCGCGGAATTTCTGAAGCAAAAGCAACAGAGATGATTGTAATGGGATTTGTTGAACCGTTCACCAAAGAATTACCGATGGAATACGCTGTTGAATTGAATCGTCTGATTGAGTATCAGATGGAAGGCAGTGTGGGGTAAAATAGTTTAGAATGATGTTACTTTTCCTAAAAAGTAAATAAGGGGATAATAATTAAATGATATATGCACTGGAAATAAAAGGCTTAAAAAAAGAATATGCAACGGGTGTTAAAGCGTTACGTGGTATTGATCTGGCTGTAGAAGAAGGGGATTTTTATGCACTTTTAGGGCCTAATGGTGCGGGAAAATCAACGACAATTGGTATTATTACATCTCTTGTGAATAAAACAGCGGGAACAGTGAAGGTTTTTGATTACGATATTGATACCAATTTGGTACAAGCCAAACAACAAATTGGACTTGTCCCACAGGAATTTAACTTTAATCCTTTTGAAACGGTTCAACAAATTGTTGTTAATCAGGCTGGTTACTATGGTGTTCCTCATAAAGAAGCAATGGAGCGCAGTGAAAAATATTTAAAACAGTCAGATTTATGGGAAAAACGTAATGTACGTGCACGAATGCTTTCTGGTGGGATGAAACGAAGATTGATGATTGCCAGGGCATTAATGCATGAACCTCGGTTGCTCATTTTAGACGAACCAACTGCGGGTGTAGATATTGAGTTGAGACGTGAAATGTGGTCTTTTTTAAAGGAATTGAATGAGAATGGCACAACGATTATCTTGACGACTCATTATTTAGAAGAAGCAGAAACACTTTGTCGTCATATCGGTATTATTCAATCAGGTGAGTTGATTGAAAATACGAGCATGAAAACTTTATTATCAAAATTACAATTTGAAACGTTTATTTTCGATTTAGATGTGTATGATAAAAAGCCAGAAATTATAGGGTATAAAAATTCCTTTGAAGACGCGCAAACAATTTCTATCGAAGTTGAACGAAATCAAGGTGTTAATGGGATCTTTAAACAATTTGATGAACAAGGGATAAAAGTTCTTTCTATGCGAAATAAATCGAATCGATTAGAAGAGTTATTCTTGAAAATTACGGAAGAAAAGCACCAAGTGGGGGAGAAACATGTTTAATCAATATTTTACTGCATTAAAAAGTCTCGCAATAAAAGAAACTAATCGTTATTTGAGAATTTGGGTACAGACATTAGTACCACCAGTGATTACAACATCATTGTATTTTATTATATTTGGTAAAATGATTGGTGGCCGAATTGGTGCAATGGGTGGATTTTCATATATGGAATTCATTGTACCAGGGTTAATTATGATGTCGGTGATCACTAGTTCGTATGCTAATGTATCTTCGTCATTTTTTTCTCAGAAATTTCAGAAAAATATTGAAGAATTACTAGTTGCACCAGTACCAACGCATATTATTATATGGGGATTTGTTATTGGAGGACTTGGAAGAAGTGTTTTAGTTGGGGCACTTGTCACTATTATTTCATTATTTTTTGTACCTCTTCATGTTTTTTCGTGGGTCATTATTATTATCACACTTTTGATGACAGCCATTTTATTTTCATTAGCAGGATTAATTAATGGTATTTTTGCACAGTCATTTGATGATGTGTCAATTGTACCTACGTTTGTTTTACAGCCATTAACTTATCTTGGTGGTGTTTTCTATTCTATTTCAATGTTACCACCAGTTTGGCAGGCCATCTCTAAGATTAATCCAATTGTTTATATGATTTCAGGATTTAGATATGGTTTTTTAGGTAAGACTGATGTATCACTTGCTTTATCAATGATAATTCTTATTCTGTTTATTGGTGTTCTTTACTGGATTTGTTGGTATCTTATTAATAAAGGTAGAGGTTTGAGAAGTTAGGATAGCCAATGTAATAATCCTTCTTTCTTATTAATCATTCTGTGACGGTTGATCAATAATGAATCTGGATAGCACCAAAAACAAAAGTCTTATGGCTTTTGTTTTTTTGTTAGGGTACGAAAAATGGTACCAAAGATAGATATCGTAGACTCTTTAAAAGATAGATATAAGGTATATTTTGAAAAAATGTCTGTTTTTCAAGTAAATTATTATTAAAACACTAGAATAACGTTTATACTAGCTACATATAAAACTAAAAAGGAGATAAATAATGACTATAAATAAACAATTAATTAAAGATGATTTATACGAAGCAGTAAATGGTGAATGGTTAAAAACTGCCAAAATTCCTGATGATAAACCTGCGACGGGTGGTTTTAATGATTTAGCTGATGAAATTGATAAAACTTTGATGGCTGATTTTGAAAAAATGTCAGCTGATTCTAGTGTTAAAGCACCATTAATGCAAGAATTTTTAAACTATTATGCCTTAGCAGCTGATTTTGATCGACGTGAATCAGAAGGAACCTTACCATTGAAAAAAGTTTTAGCACCTTTAGAAAATTTAACAAGTTTAGCTGATTTCGATACTAAATGGGCAGATTTTGTTCGTGCGGGTTATCCAACACCACTTGGGTTTGATGTTGATGCTGATATGAAAAATGCTAAAATTAATGCTTTATTTGTGGCAGCTCCGAGTTTGGTTTTACCAGATAAAACGTATTATGAACGAGATAATTCACAAGCTGAAGGTTTACTTAAAGCATTTAGGGCGATGATGACTAAGTTATTAGTTGCTTTAGATTATAGTGAAGAAAATGCAAATCATGTTATTACAGAGGCACTAACTTTTGATCGTAACTTAGTGCCAAATGTCAAGAGTGCTGAAGAATCAGCTGATTATAGTAAAGCGTACAACCCACAAAGTTTCACAGAATTTAGTTCACAAAGTAGTAATTTAGATTTAAAATCAATTGTTAAAAATCTTTTAAATGGGAATGAACCAGAAAAAATAATTGTGACTGAACCTAAATTTTTATCATCTATTGATGAACTCGTGAATACAACTCATTTTACAGAATTTAAAAGTTGGTTAATTGTTAAAACAGTAGGGAGTCTTAGTTCATATTTATCAGATGACTTACGTGTTATTGCTGGTGAATACGGGCGTGCATTATCTGGAAGCAAGGCACCGAAAAAACAACAAAAGTTTGCTTATTATCTAGCCATGGGAACCTATAGTGGGGTTGTGGGCGAATATTATGGATATAAATACTTTGGTGAAGATGCTAAAGCAGACGTTCAACAGATGGTTGAAAAGATGATTAATGTTTATCAAAATAGATTGGCTACTAATAATTGGTTAACAAGTACTACACGTGATAAGGCAATTTTAAAATTAAGTAAATTAGGTATTCAAGTTGGGTATCCAGATAAAATTAACCCGCTTTATCAAAAAATGCACGTTAATATGGAAAAAACATTGCTAGAGAATGCAATGGCCTTTGATAAATTAGCCACTGAAGATATGTTTAGTAAGTGGGATAAACCTGTCGATCGTGATCTTTGGGAGATGAGTGCAGCAACAGTTAATGCTTATTATCATCCCTTTAAAAATATCATTGTCTTTCCAGCGGCTATTTTACAAGCACCATTTTATAGTTTAGAGCAGAGTAGTAGTGCTAACTATGGTGGTATTGGAGCAGTTATTGCGCACGAGATTTCACATGCTTTTGATAATAATGGTGCGCTATTTGATGAGTATGGTAATTTGAATAATTGGTGGAGTGAAGCCGATTTGACCCATTTTAAAGAATTATCACAACAAATGATTACTGAATTTGACGGAACTGAATTCGCAGGCCAAAAAGTTAATGGGACTTTAACAGTTTCTGAAAATATTGCTGATGCTGGTGGGCTTAGTTGTGCACTTGAAGCGGCTAAATCTGAAGACGATACTGATTTTGAAGCATTTTTCATTAATTGGGCACAAGTATGGCGAATGAAGGCTTCAACACAGTATATGCAATTGTTATTATCAATTGATGTTCATGCCCCTGCTAAGTTGCGTGCTAATATTCAAGTTCAAAATTTAGCAGAATTTTATGATGCCTTTGATATTGTTGCAAGTGATGCAATGTATAAAGCAGTCGATGAACGCGTTAATATTTGGTAAATGATTAATTAAGACAAATTAAAAGGACATTATCAAAATGATAATGTCCTTTTTGCTGCGATTGTTTATCCGTAATACTTAAAGGTAGCATATTATAATACTTCGTTCTCTGTAATTTTTTCTTCCA
This sequence comes from Dellaglioa sp. CoH-56-MRSF-11, assembly GCF_056782135.1. The sequence goes on from NZ_JBXAYE010000004.1 coordinate 68,294, forward strand.
AAACGTTGAAATTATATTCAGAAAGTTCATTTAAGCCATTTTTACTCTCATCAAAGAAAGCAGTTAAACTTTCAGATAACATTAGATTGATAACACGACCAGCTTCAAATTGAACTAAGATAACTGGAATATGAGCTTCTACTGCCATACCAACTTCAAACATAGTACCAGAGTCAGGTTCGTTATCTTCGTCTTCTTTGTAGTCTAAGATAGCAACAACAACGTCTGCGCGATGAACTTGGCGTGTGTCAGCTAAATAAACTGCACGTTGCCATTGTTGACTGAATTGTTCATATTGTTTACTTTGATTATCTTGGGGCAAGTAAATATTGTCACTATCAATTGTTTTGTTCTCTTTTAATGCTGCAACAACTTGAGAAACACGTTCACGTTGTTTGTCGCTAAAAAATGGACCTGCTAAATAAACTTTATTCATTAATATCGTCTCCTGGAATATATATTTGCTTTTTTAAGTATAGCATGACATTTTAAAAATGGGCACAAAAAAAGAAGACAATGAAGTCTTCTTTTTCAATTTCTAAACACCGTAAACGAATTGACCTGAATTAAAGTGGTCAGCTGAAATAACGTAAACGTTACCACTATTACGTAAAGTAAAGTTAGCTAAATCATTTAATAAGTTATTGGTTGTTTTTCCAGGTTCAGTATCGATAATTTGACCATCACTAATTAAACCAGGGAATACAGCGTCTTCGTTAATTAATAAAGTATTAACACGATGTTGCGTTAATAGAGCAAACAAATCGATTGGGTTTGTTTTGCTTGGATTAACTTCATCAAGTGAACGAGCACGATCCAATAAATGATCAATTGTTTGATTGATTAAAATTTGATTTTGATCTAACAAATCTTTTTCAATTTCTGTAGTTGTTAGGGCACTAGGTGATTTTTTAATTGTAATTTCTGAATTAACTGATTTTAATTTTGTTAATTCATGGAATAAGCTTTGATTTTTAGGTAGTCCAATAAGGAAAAGACGTTTATAAATTAATTCGGGATGGGTAACTAGGAATTTTTCAATTGCCAAGTAGTAATTTCTATTATCAATCGCTTTTTCTTCATCCTTAGTATTTAACCCATGGAGGGCGCCAGTAGGGCCATGAGTGGTCGTGGTATCTGTACTTTCAGGACCAAGAGTTGATACCATGTCGATAGGAGCATCCTCTGGGAGTTCTTGTTTCAATAAGACACCTTCTTTGAATTGATGTAATTCAAATGAATCACGGTGTAAGCTTAGGATTGTTCCTGATAATTTTGTTGCTTGTTGAGCTAATAAAGGTAAAGTGTATGCTTCAGGACCAACAATAACTTTATCTACTTCAATAGCGTGATTTAAATTAAATTTAAAGTAATCGTTAGGTGTTAAGTAAAGTGCGATACTAGGGAATTGACCGATTTTATCTGCAATTTCATTAATAAAATTAACCAATTGTGTTTCAATTAGTTCCCAAGTTTTCTTAGGTACATCCGAATGAGCTTCTTTGGCAGTTTTTAAACTAGTTTTTAGTTTTAACTGATTCTTCGCAGCAAAATTAATACCTGGATATGTTTTGATAAAGATTGATACAATGGGTTCTTCTTTGATTGTGAGTAATTTTTTCAAATTGTTATGCATTGACATAATGGTTCCCCCTTTATATGATTACCTTTAGTATAACATCATGAAAACGGTTATCCAACTTATATGGTTACGTTTTCATAAAAGGAGTAAATATGATTTATTTAGAAAAAGATAACAAAAATATTAAAAAAATGGAAGCTTACATGAAAAATAATTTTTCTTACTTAGGGATTAAGACACCAAGTCGACGTGAACTAACAAAGGACTTGATGAAAGAATCTAAGAGTTGGCCTCTAGAAGAGTTAATCTCACAAATTTTAGCTTATTATGGTCGTGAAGAAAGAGAGTATCAATATGTTGCAATCGACTTAGCACAAAAAAATCTTAAACGATTGACGGTTGATGAAGTCCAAGTATTGGTTGAGTTAATTAAGGTTAAACCATGGTGGGATTCAGTAGATGCTTTACGTAAGGTTATTAGTGACTTTTTAAAATTAAGTCCGATAAATTTTAACGATATTAGTAAGCAATTTGAAAACCATGATAATTTCTGGATGCGTCGTGTGGGTATAAATCTTCAGTTAGGCTATCGTGAAGAAACTAATCTAGCTTACTTATCAAAGATGATTTTGAATGATAGAACAACAGATGAATTTTTCATCCAAAAAGCGATTGGTTGGTCATTACGTGAGTATGCTAAGACTGATGAAAATTGGGTTATAACTTTTATTGAGAGCCATGATCTATCAAAGCTAGCTGTGCGAGAAGGACTTAAACATGTGAAGACAAAATAAAAAAGACTGATTTTATTCAGTCTTTTTTGCTTATTTTAAGGTTAAGAATTTATCTCCGGCAAGGTCTCTGTAGAAATTTGCTTTAATTGCTTGTTGATAAGGCATGTACCAAATATAACCAATTCCAAGTGTCACGATTGATAATAGGTACCAACCAACCAGACTTAACTCTATTACGAATAAATCAAATTTGTGTCCGTTCATTAATTCACGGCTTAACGTTATTTTTTTATTAATACTGATGTCAGGATGATTTGGGTTATCTGTTAAGTCTTTGTTAATCATAAAGACTTGTGAATAAGAATAGTATTTAATAATTCCTGGGACAATAAGCAAGAGAGTCCAAAGTGTACTATAAATGGTTTTGAGAATGGCGATACCAATAGATGGGAAAAATAATTCATTTGAGAAAACTTGGAAACTTTGTGTAAATGCATGTTCTGGTGTTTTTTGTGAACTGACCCAAGTTAAGAATGTATATGAAACACCTACAAGTAGAATTTGAAAAATAAGATAAAGAACAACGACAGTTGCTGAAATTATAGGACTGATAGCTGATGATTGGTTATTATTTTCAGTAGAATATAAATTCATAATGTCTGCGTACTCAGTAGAATATAAGCGAGAATAAACAATAAAAATAAGGATTGCTAGTAAGCTAACTAGGATAGCTGACTTCCAGTGTCCTTTAAGTAATGCCTTTGATTCAGATTTCAGTTGTTGTCTCGTTTTTAGTGGTTTTTCCATGATGTGTGTCTCCTTAATTGTATATGTTTTAATAATATTTTAAGCATACATTAAACCAAATATTAAGTCTATACTGACAGATTGAGAATGTGAGTATTTCAATATTTTTAGACGGTATAAAAGTGAAACAAACCAAACTTTTTGTTAGATTGTAGTAAGATGAATAGCGTAATCTATATTAATGGAAGAAGAGTGAGCTAATGGTAAATAAAATGAAGGCCATCGCAGCATTTGGAAAATTTCCGACAGAAGATAAAAATGCATTACGAGATGTCAAAATCGATAAACCGACACCTGAAAATCATGATATTCTTGTGAAGGTAACGGGTATTTCAGTGAATCCAATAGATTATAAATCAAGAATGTTAATTGATTCTGAAGAAAAATTACTTATTTTAGGTTTCGATGCAATCGGGGTCGTCTCTGAAATAGGATCAGAAGTAACACAATTTAATAGTGGTGATAAGGTTTTTTATTTAGGTGTCAATAATCGTTCAGGAAGTAATGCTGAGTATCAGCTAGTTGATGAACGACTAGTTGGAAATGCACCCAAGAAAATAACAGACAGTGAAGCAGCCGCTATGCCACTAACAGGTGTAACAGCATGGGAAGCATTATTTGAAAAATTAAATTTCATTCCAGAGAAAAATGCCAATAGTGGAAAATCAGTTTTAATTATTAATGGAGCTGGTGGTGTAGGCTCTATTGCTATTCAACTTGCTAAATGGGCTGGTTTGACTGTTATCACGACCGCTTCAAGATTAGAAACGAGCGATTGGGTTAAAAAGATGGGCGCTGATATTGTCATTAATCACCGAAAAGATTTGAAGAAACAATTAGTTAAATTAAATATTAATGAAGTTGATGGTATTCTAATATTGCACTCAACAGAAACTTATTTTGATTTAGCAGCAGATATCATCAGACCTCAGGGTATTATTACTTCAATTGTGGGCACATCTGATAATTTACCAATTGGTAAATTAAAAAATAAAAGTAATGAGTTTAAATGGCTAACAGTTTTTACTAAAGGTGTATATTACACGGCAGATATGAGCTCTCAAGGTAAAACATTAAATCGCTTAGCCACGTTATTAGATGAAGGCAAACTAAAATCAACGATGACTAAATCATTGGTGGGGATTAACGCCGATAATTTACGAACGGCTTCTGAAGTTGTTGAAAATGGTAAGATGATTGGAAAGTTTGTAATAACTGGTGAATTTAACGCGGAGGTATAAGCTATTGAGTAAAAAAGAAATTAGAAAAATGATTATTAACAAGATGGTTGATTTGGCAAAAAATAAGGTCCTTGAAAAAAGGAATCAGGAGAAGGCAATTATTGATAAAGTTTTACAATCTGAAGAATGGGAATCGGCTGATTCAATCGGATTAACAATTAGTCAATCGATTGAGTTTAGTACTAACGAATTACTATTGGCGGCACTGTCTCAAGGTAAGAGGGTGTATATACCAAAAACGATGCCTGAAAAGCAACTTGCATTTTTACCTTACTTATCTATTGAACAGGTGCTTATAAAAAGTGATTATGGACTATTAGAACCTGAATATAATGTTGCACTTGAAAAGAATAATTTAGATTTAGTGATTGTACCAGGAGTTGGGTTTAATTTAGAGAATAATCAAAGGATTGGCTTTGGCGGTGGTTATTATGATCGGTATATTGCAAAATATCAACCAAAAACAATTTCACTTTGTTTGGACGTTCAAAATGTAATTTCTGAGAAATGGACAAGTAATCAGTTTGATATTAAAATTGATAAAATTATTACAGTATAAGTTCTATTTGAATAAATCCTTAACAAAATACAGTTTAATAATATTATTTACATTAATATACGAATATAGTAAAATTGTAATTGCTCATTAATGAGATAAACACGAACAAATGTATTTATGAAAAGGAGATTTAAAATGATTAATCGCATTAAATCATATTTTGAAATTGATCAGTTACATACAACGGTTAAACGCGAAATGTTAGCTGGTTTTACAACGTTTATATCAATGGCTTACATATTATTTGTTAATCCTACGATTTTAAGTGCTTCGGGGATGGACAAAGGGGCAGTATTTACTGCAACTGCATTATCAAGTGCTTTAGGCTGTATTTTAATGGGTATTTTAGCTAAATACCCAATAGCAACAGCTCCCGCATTGGGTATTAATGCCTTTTTCTCATATTCAGTTGTTATAGGTATGGGAATTCCATGGCAAACAGCTTTAGCAGGTGTATTTGTAGCATCACTAATTTTTATTTTAATTACTATTTTTAAACTACGCGAAATGATTATTAATGCTATTCCAAGTAACTTAAAATACGCTATCTCAAGTGGTATTGGTTTATTTATTGCTTTTATCGGTTTACAAGATGGTGGCTTAATTATCGCAAACAAATCCACAGTTGTGGGCCTAGGTCCATTGACCGTTGGTACAACATGGTTAACAATCTTTGGCTTAATTGTTACTGCAATTTTAATGGTTAGACGTGTTCCAGGTGGTATTTTTATTGGGATGTTTGCAACAGTTATTCTAGGATTCATCACAGGATTAATTAAAATGCCAACACAAGTTGTTGCCGGTGCCCCAAGTTTGGCCCCAACATTTATGCAAGGCGTTAAACATATTAGTGATATTAACACGGTTCAGTTATGGGTAGTCGTTTTAACCTTCTTGTTAGTTACTTTCTTTGATACTGCTGGAACACTTGTTGGGTTAGCTCAACAAGCCGGATTCATGAAAGACAATAAAATGCCTCGTGTCGGTAAAGCTTTAGTTGCTGATTCAACAGCAATGCTTGCTGGCTCTGTTTTAGGAACATCTCCAGTTGGTGCATATGTTGAGTCTTCAGCAGGTATCGCCGTTGGTGGACGCTCAGGTTTAACGGCTGTTACAACTGGATTATTATTTATTGTCGGGATATTTTTCTCGCCATTATTATCAGTTGTAACAACACAGGTCACTGCTCCAGCATTAATTATTGTTGGTGTATTGATGGCACAATCTTTAACAAAAATCGAATGGACAAAAATGGAAATTGCAATTCCAGCATTTTTAATTGTAATTGGTATGCCATTAACTTATAGTATCTCTGACGGGATTGCTTTGGGAATGATTTTTTATCCAATTACAATGATTGCTGCTGGTCGTCGAAAAGATGTTCATCCAATCATGTACGGACTGTTCTTTGTGTTCTTACTTTTCATGTGGATTTTAAATGTTTAAATAAAATAGCAAACGTAAATGACAGATCTACTATAAACATGGTATTATTTAGACTAAGAGTTTAAAGCGAACAAAAATAATACAATAGGAATGGAGAATATGATGACAAGCGAAAAGATACACATTGGATTACTTTTTGGTGGTAATTCATCAGAACATGACGTTTCAAAACGTTCAGCACATAATATCTACGATGCAATGGATAAAAATAAGTACGAAGTTAGTTTATTCATGTTTACAAAGGAAGGTGTACTACTTGGAGATGCTGCTTCACGTCGCATTTTTGATGGCGAACCAGAAGCAAAAGTTGTTGAAGATGTCTTACCAACAATTGATTTTACAAATCCGTTAGCTAATATCATGAGTTTAACTGAAGTTAAAGATATTGATCTTTTTTATCCAGTTATTCATGGTAATATGGGTGAAGATGGTACAATTCAAGGATTATTTAAACTTTTAGATAAACCATATATTGGTAGTGATGTTCGTTCATCAGCAATTTCATTTGATAAAGATTTAACTAAGAAAATGTTAACGTTAAATAATATCAGAAATACTAAATATTTGGTTGTTAAGGCCAACAATCGTGCTGAAATGACTTACGCACACATTAGTAAGGAACTTGGAGAAGTTGTTTTCATTAAACCAGCTAACCAAGGATCATCAGTTGGTATTCATAAGGCACATAACGAAAAAGAATTCCTTGAAGGTATAGAAGATGCATTTTTATATGACACAAAGCTTTTAGTTGAAGAATCAATCGAAAATCCTGATGAAATTGAATGTTCAATTCTTGGAAATACTGATTTAAAAGCTTCAAAATTAGGTGCAGTTATCGTACCTAAATCTGATGTATTTTACGATTACAATAATAAATTCGTTGATGCTTCAGGTGTGGAATTTGAAATGCCTGTTGAATTACCAGATGAATTAACAAAAGAAATCCAAGACATGTCATTACGTGCTTTTGAAGCATTGGGTTGTCGTGGTTTAGCACGAATTGATTTCTTAGTTAAAGATGGTATTCCATATCTTGGTGAACTAAATACGTTACCTGGATTCACAAACATTTCGCTTTATCCACAATTGTGGGAAGTTTCAGGAATTGGTTATTCAGAATTAATTGATAAATTAATCCAATTAGCATTCGACGAACATGCCGCTGTTAAAGAATTACATTATGACTTTACTGAATTACCTGAAATCTAAATTTTAAGAAGATTATTAGTCTGGAGACAGCACTAGTAATCTTTTTTATTTGAGTGAAGGAGAGAATAGAATATGGAAAGATGCCCATGGGCCCAATCGGGTAATCAGTTAATGCAAGATTATCATGATGAAGAATGGGGAAAGCCGCTTTATGGCGATCAACAACTATTCAGATTATTGAGTTTAGAATTAATGCAAGCAGGGTTGAGCTGGAAGACCGTTTTAAATAAACGTAATCATTTTAATCACGCTTTTGAAAATTTTTCAATTTACAAAGTTAGTCAATTTGATGAAGATAAAATTGCGGAACTAATGGAAAATGCAGATATTATTCGAAATAAGCAAAAAATTATCGCTATTATCGCGAATGCACAGGCGATCATAAGAATGAACCAAGATGGGCAATCATTTGATTCATTTTTATGGGAATTTGTAGCAAATAAACCAATTAATAATCTCTGGCGACATGCAGAGGATGTTCCAGCTGAAACCGACATTTCAAAAAAGTTATCTAAAGAATTGAAGAAATTAGGGTTTAAGTTTGTTGGTCCTAAAATTATTTATTCATTGATGCAAAGTATGGGTATGGTAGATGACCATATTACTTTATGTAAATTCAAGACAAAATAAAAAGAAATTAACCAATTATGGCTAATTTCTTTTTTTATTTTTTAAGATTATTTTTAAGAGCAGGTGTGTTATTTAAATCTGTTCGAACAACTAAGACATCAGAAACAGCAACTCGAGTTACGTATTCTGTAACTGAACCAATTAATAATCGTTCGACTGCATTCAATCCAGTAGCGCCGATCACAATTAAATCAATATCTAAATTAATAGGAACATTTTTAGCAATAACTACTTTTGGAGAACCATACTCAATTGAGTAGTCAACATTCTTAAGACCAGCTGCTTTTGCTTGTGCAATATACTTATTCAATGTCTCTTTTGCTGTATCACTAACTTGTTCAACCATTGACGTATCAAAACTTGAGATATTTTGGAATGCTCTAGTGTCAATAACATGCAAAAGATGAAGTGTAGAATCTTCGCCATTTCTTAAAGCTACTTGTACTGCTTTTTCGAATGCTAATTTTGCTTCATCAGAACCATCTACAGGAACTAAAATATTTTTATATTGTTGTAACATGGTCGGCCACCTCTTTCTTTTATATACCTCTATTTTACGACAAAACGAATGAAAATAGAAGTAAAAACGGTTACAAAGTTAGATTAATGCATAAAAAAAGATAAAATAATTGTTAAAGCACCAACCGTAAGGCAGGCTAGAGTAACTAGTATCCCACAAAATATGGGTATAAAAATGATTACTGAAATTAAGCCAACTAAGCTTTCAATACAGATAATTAACCCAAAGACAAGTAGTATTGAGCTTAGCACCTGGTTTGACTCAGGTTTAAATATCATAAAATTTTTGTTGCGATGTGAGAATAAGTAATAGCCGATAGTCAAGAGTAAGAGTGAAAGAACGGCTAAAAGTATCCGAATTAACATTTAAAGACTCCTTTATTCTTAATAAAAAAAGTCTGAGCAAACATAGTTTGCCCAGACCATCAAAGCAAAAGCTTTGGAATATCCGCGTAGTGCCGTTAATCATCTTCGTGAGTTGAGCCCGCAGTGAAGCAGGTGGCATCGACTGTACTAGCCTCTAACTACCAAGTGAAAAGGCTTGAAATTAGCTAGCCTATCAAGTTGACGCCTAGGTATAATTATTTGTTCGGTCAACATTCTAATAAGATAACGCGTACACTTCAGAACTTCATCTTTAATATAGCACAGACTTTTAAAAGGTGCAACAATTATGATGTAAGCGGCAACAAATCATCTTTTTGATGGATGTAATTTACTATATTGTTCTTTAAGTCCTTGTTCATAACGCCCGTTTGCTTTAGGCTCATAATAATTAGCATCTTTCAATTTATCTGGAAGATATTGTTGGGCAACCCAATCATTTGGATAGTTATGTGGAAATTTATAACCAATACCATGACCTAAATCTGCAGCACCTTTGTAATGTGAATCTTTTAAATGAGCAGGAATATCTCCAAAACCACCTTTTTCAATATCAGCAATTGCATTATTTATGGCAACATTTGCCGAGTCTGATTTGGGTGAGAGGCAGAGATCAATTACTGCGTTAGACAGAGGTATTTTAGCCTCTGGAAAGCCAATTTTTTCTGCCGCCTGTACAGCAGTTAAGGTTCTAGCACATGCTGCAGGGCTACTTAATCCGACATCTTCGTATGCCATTGTGATTAAACGCCTTGCAATTGTAGGTAAATCACCAGCAAGAATTAAACGTCCTAAGTAATGTAAAGCCGCGTTAACATCGGAACCTCTTACTGATTTTTGAAAAGCAGAAATAACATCATAGTGAGCATCGCCATCTTTATCATGGGTTAATGCTTTTCTTTGTAGACACTCTTCTATGACTGATAGTGATAAGGTAATGACACCTGAACTATCAGGTGGGGTTGACTTAGCAGCTAGTTCAAGTGCATTCAAAGAACTACGTAAATCTCCGTTGGTTGCTCGCGCTAAGTGTAACCGTGCATTAGCTTCTAAATTAATATTAAGATTTCCGAGACCAATATTTTTATCTACTAGTGCACGATCAAGTGCAGTTTCAATATCATTTTCGTCTAAAGGTTTAACTTCAAAGATTTGTGTTCGACTTCTAATAGCTGGATTGATGGTAATGTAAGGATTTTCTGTTGTTGCACCGATTAAAATAATTTGGCCACTTTCTAAGTGGGGTAATAAGAAGTCTTGTTTAGGTTTCGTTAATCGATGGATTTCATCTAAAAGTAAAATAACAGTACCGCTCATTTTTGCTTCTTCAGCTACGATTTCAAGGTCTTTCTTAGAATCAGTTGCAGCATTTAATTTACGAAATGCATACTGAGTTGATCCGGCAATAGCACTGGCGATACTCGTTTTACCAGTGCCAGGTGGTCCGTATAAAATCATAGATGAAAGCAGTTTTGCTTCGACCATTCGTTTGATAATTTTACCTGGACCAACAAGGTGTTGTTGGCCAACGACTTCTTCAATTTTAGTTGGTCGCATTCTGAATGCAAGTGGTTGTAACATATGTGGCTCCTTTCACGTTGATTACTAAAGAATAGTATAGCATATTGCATAAATTTAATTGGCACAATGGATTGCAAATATGAAGGATTAATTCAAATATTTGGTACAATGTAATAGACAAATGAGGAGGCACAATGATATGAAACTAGATGCAATCGGATTACAAATTCAGGAAGAAAAGCTCGCACCTCTACTTAGAAAATCGTTGATAGGATTAGAGCGAGAAACTCAAAGAGTGAAGAATACGGGAGTGCTGAGTTCAACTGATCATCCTGAATCATTAGGAGATAGATTTAAACATCCTTATATAAAAACAGATTTTGGCGAATCACAAATGGAATTTATCACGCCACCAATTGAGGGGGCTGATAATGTTATTAACTATCTAGATGCCATTCAACAAGTCGCAACACAAGAATTGGATAGTGATGAACAGTTATGGCCATTGAGTTCAATTCCTAAATTACCAGTGGATGAATCTAAAGTAAGAATAGCGCATCCAGATGAATTAGGATTTATATACCGAAATAAATTAGCAGAAAAGTATGGAAAAAAACGTCAACTTTTTACGTCTGTACATCTTAATTTTAGCTTTCCAGAAAAAGTAATTCAGATTTTATTTGATTCTGAGTTTCATAGTTATTTTAATTCTTATATAGAATTTCATAATTACGTCTATTTAAAAATTGGACGCAAATTTATGGAAAAGAGTTGGCTTACAACTTACTTGTTTGGAGCAACACCAATTGTTGAAAGTACTAATTATAATGCTTGTCATCCGGTTAGAAGTGTTAGAAACAGTGAATTTGGCTATACCAATATTGATAGTTCAGTTCAAGCTTCTTATCGATCAATTAACTCATACGTTACGTCACTTAATAAGATGGTCCAGAATGGTAAATTGTTATCATTTTCTGAATATTATGGAGATGTACAATTTAAATCAGCTACTAAAAAGGAAGATACATTAATTTCATCTGGTGTTAATTATATTGAACTCCGTGGATTTGATGTTGATCCATTTTCTCGTGTTGGTATTCAAGGTGACACAATTAAGTTTATTCAATTATTAGCGGCTTACTTTCTAATGACGCCAGATATGGCAGAAAATGAAGTTGATGATATTATATTTAAAGCGAAACAATTAAAAAATGAGGTGGCAATAGAAGACCCTAAAACAACCTCGATTGTTAAAAATGCTGCAATAAAACTGCTGAACGAATTAATTTTATTTAATGATAATTTTTATCTAGATAAAAATTTAGAGGATACATTAGTTCAATTTAAATTACAATTTGAACGACCTGAATTGAGTCTGAGTGCAAGGATAGTTGATGAAGATATTAATAAATCGTTGGCTGATTTTGCAATGGAACAAGCAAAATCTAATAAGATAAAGTATCAGTCACAGTTAAGTTCATTGATTGGCTTTAACTGTTACTCGAAAAATACGCAGCTTATTTTAGCAGCGTTGATAAAAAGAGGGTCTTATTTTGATCTTGTTGACAGTGATTTGGACGTCATACGGGTGAACGGACATCTTCTGCAAAATGGGGTAATTTCTGATTTAGATACCAGTGTTTTAAACAAAATTGCATATGACAAGCAAACAACTAAAAAAATATTGGGCAACCTTGATATTAAAGTTCCTAGTAGTATTAATGTACACACTTTAGATGAAGCTATGAACTATTATGCAGATGTAGTCAACAAAGCATTAGTTATTAAGCCAAGATTCATAAAGAGCAGTCAAGCAACACATGTATTTCGAGTGGCTCCGACGTTAAGCGAGTATAAAGAAGCCGTTAAACGTATCTTATCAATTGATACACAAGTTTTAATTGAAGAAATTACTGTTGGGTCAGTCTATCGATTTATGATTGTAGGTGGCCATGTAAAGGGTATTGTTGAAAGATTACCAGTTAGTGTAGTTGGCGATGGACGAAAGACGTTGGCACAGTTAATTACAATAAAAAATGCACAAGTAGAACGTACTAGTCAAGGTCCATGGTATCCGCTTAAATTGTCAGAAGTTGAACATCAAACAATAGCATCACAAGGTATTACTGAATCAACTGTTATTTCAAGAGGGTCTGAAGCAATCATTAGATATGATAGTAATTTTTATTCGGGTGCAAATCAAAATGAAGTTAGCAATCAAATGGACGAATCATATATAGCGTTAATTGAAGGTTATGCAAAACGTTTAAAAATGACGATGGGGGCAGTTGATGTGGTTATTCCTAACTTGTATATAGCATATGACTATAGACATAGGGATGCTTTAACCGTTCTTTCAATTGAAACGGCTCCTGATTTATCGATAAATTCGTTTCCTAATTTTGGAGATAACCAGCCTATTGCTAATGAAATAGTAAAGATTTTAGAAACCAAATAAAAAACTTAAACTACACTTAATATAAAAGTGTTAGTTTAAGTTTTTATGCTAATCGAATAAATTTTCAAAAAATGATTTTTTCTTTTCTGGCGTTTCAACTTGTATAATTGGATATTTTTCATTAATATCAATAACAGATTCATTAATCGCATTTTTTTCAGAAGCGACAACTAGCCCCATAATTTCAACCCCATCAGGAGTATCATTATTTGATGTTAATGTAAATTTAACATCATGCTTATGCGTTAAGGTGATGTATGGGGCTAATATATTCTGATCAATTGTACCATTAAGTAGAACATGATAGTCGGGATGTTCAAGTAGTTCTTTTTCAAATCCAGCCATATTTTTAGATGCTGTTACCTCAGCAACAGTCATTGCTAGGCTGACCCGCTCTCTAAATGTCCCTAAGTACTTTCTTTGTTCATCGGGATGAAGTTGAGGTGTTCCGTAAAGGCCAGATTGAAGATGTGGATCTAAGTTATTTTCAGTCATGGAGTTGACCACCTTTCAGTAAGTTATGAATTTAGCATACCATGTTTGATACAAAAGGAGAGAGCGAAATGTTTATAAAAGATGATTTTTTAATTTTTAAAGATCAAACATTAGACGGACGATTAAAAAAAATAAAGACAATTATTGATCCCAAATTCGAAAAGGTGGGAGCTGAACTACTACCTTTTTTAGAAGAACAATTAGGAATTAAAATGTATTTGCACATTGCAAAACATGCTAGAAGATCAAAAAATCCACCGCCTGATACTTGGATGGCTTTTAGCGAGAATAAACGTGGCTATAAAATGATGCCACATTTTGAAATTGGTTATTGGGATGATCGGTTATTTATCTGGTTATCTGCATTAGCAGATATTAAAGACAAAAGCTTGTATGAAGAGGGCGTTTCTGAATCAATAATAATGATTCAGAAACTAGAAGATACTTTCGTGTGGTCAGTGGATCATACAAATAAAGAGACGGGTACTTTAGCAAACACAATAACACTTACTGATAGTCAAAAGTGGAGTAGTGTACAAACTAAAGAACTATTGATTGGACAGAATTTAGCTATTGAAGATGAGTTTTTTAGCTTAAATGAATATAAACAACTAAACGACTTGAAAAATACATTACTGCCACTAATTGAAATCTATAAAATATGGACAAAAAAAACATCTCATTAAGAATGAGATGTTTTTTAATTTGAAATTATAATTTGTTGTAGTATTCAACGATAAGTGATTCGTCGATATCTGCTTCAAGTTCTTCACGTTCTGGTAAACGAGTTAATGAACCCTCTAATTTATCAGCATCAAATTGTACGAATTGTGGACGGCCAACTAATGCTTCCATTGCGTCTTTAACAATTTGTAAACTCTTTGATTTTTCACGTAATGAGATTACTTGACCGATTTCAACTGCGTATGAAGGAATATCAACGCGGTTGCCATCAACAGTAATGTGACCATGGTTTACCAATTGACGAGCTTGGCGACGAGTAGAAGCCAAACCTAAACGATAAACAACGTTGTCTAAACGACCTTCAAGTAAGATCATGAAGTTAACACCATGTTTACCTTCGCGAATTGTACCAGCTTTAATAAATAAGTTAGCAAATTGACGTTCTGATAAACCGTACATCATACGAAGTTTTTGTTTTTCTCGTAATTGTAAACCATATTCTGATAATTTACGGCGATTGTTTTGACCATGATCACCGGGTGCATAAGGACGACGAGCTAATTCTTTACCAGTACCTGTTAAAGAAAGACCTAATCGACGTGAAACTTTCCAACTTGGGCCAGTATAACGTGACATATATAAATTCCTCCAATATTTGTTTTGGAGTAAAATAATCCTTTGTGAACTTAGTATTCGTGCAGTTTGTTTTGCAATGTTCACCTTTGCAGCTGAAAGGGTACTAATTGAACCAAGACAATTGGGCAACAAACTGTTGACGAGCTTACCGTCCACCGCTGCATTATTTTACACAAGACTCATCATACTGTCTTTTTAAACTAATGTCAATTTGTTTTCACGTTTGTTTACATAATAAAAAGAATGTATATAATTAATAACATTAATTTCTATAAATAATAGATAAAAGCTAGTGAACGCTTTAAAGGTCTATGATATAATGATTAGAAGCATAAAATTTGAATGTGAAAAGTAAATATAAATTTTAGTAAGCTAAAGGCGGGATTAGGATATGACACAGATTTTTGTTGGAATAATAGTAGTAGCCATTATTATCTATGCAACAGCGTTTTTTCTTCAGAAACGCAATGAAAAAAAATTCGAAACATTTCGTGATCAAGTAAAGGTTATTGCTCATTCTGAAGTTGAACAACAGCTTCAGTTAACGAAGGATTTGGGGTTAACAGGTGAAAGTCTTAAAACATTTTCAGCATTACAATCAGACTTTAAAGAAGTGCAAAATGCAAAATTGCCTAAAATTTCGACACAAATTAATGAAGCATATGAAGCAAACTCGAAATATCAATTTCTTTCTAACCGTCAATTAGCGGCAGAAATAGAAGTAAAATTAATTTCAAGTGAAAAAACACTTAAAGGGATTGAAAAAGCATTAACGTCGTTGAAAGAAAGTGATGAAAGTAATCATCAAGCTGTTGATTCACTTGAAAAAAAATATCAGGATTTACGTAAAACATTATTATCAAAGAACTTTTCGTATGGACCTAGTATCGATAAACTTGAGGATAAACTAACTGGTCTTGAAGATGATTTTGACCGTTTTTCAACATTAACGAGTGCTGGAGATCATGATACGGCTGAAAAAGTTTTAAGTAAGTTAAGAGAAGATACAACTTCGTTAGAAAAGATTCTTGATGAGATTCCACCACTATATAAAAGTTTGAAGAACGAATTTCCAGATCAACTTGCTGAATTACAATCTGGTTACATGAAATTAACGGATGAAAATTATAATTTTCCAGTGGGGGATGACATCCCTAAACAAATAGACGAAATTCAAACACGTGTTGACGAAACATTACTTAAATTAGAGAACCTAGAAGTAGCGTCAACAATTGTTGCAGTTAATGACATGGCTAATCAAATTGATTATTTATATGATGTTATGGAAAAAGAGTTGGCCGCAAAAGATAAGATAGAAAAGCAAGAAGAAAGTTATCGTAAATTCATTGATCATGCTGAAAAACAAAGTCAAATGCTTTTAGTTGAATTAGATAGATTGGGTCAAAATTATGAATTAAGTCATAATGAATTAGAAGACGCGCAAAAATTAAATCAACAAATTAGGGACATTGATGCACAACATGATACTGATAAAGCGGTTATTGATTCTGGTGAAGCAATTTATAGCGAGATGGCTGAGCGAGTTGAACAAAACTCTAAGTTGTTAGAAAAAATTGAATCTGAACAACAAAAAATTGATGCTAGTATTCAGGATTTACGTAGCAATGAAAAAAAGGCCAGCGCAACAATTCAAAGATTTGATATTGAATTACATCAAATTAAAAGACAAGTTGAACAGGTTAATCTTCCAGGACTACCTAATGATTACTTAGATTTTTTCTATGTTGTTAGTGATGAAATTGAAGAAGTTGAAGTAGCAATTGGTAAATTAAGAATTAACATTGAAAAAATTGCAAAACAAATTATCGATATTGAAGCAGATCTTGAAAGTTTAGAAGATAAGACACACGATCTTATTGATAGTGCATCGTTATCTGAGAGTTTACTACAATATGCGAATAGATTTAGAAATTCGAATGAAGAGATTGCAATTGCATTTGAAAAGGCAAAGCAATTATTTAATAATGATTTTAATTATGCAGCTAGTTTGGAAACAATTGCGACTGCATTAGATAAAGTAGAGCCTGGTTCATATAAAAAAATAGAGAAACAATATTATGATAATATGGAAGACAGCTTTGAAATTGAATAGTAACTATATTAAGTGGGGACTAGGGCATTAATTTGTTCAGTCGCCACTTTTATATTCTATAAAGAAACACCAGGGATGAATAAAAAGTGTCAATCTGGTACGAAGTATATTATAATGAGAAAAGTATTTTTCAGAAAAGAAGGTAACTAATGATTTATTTTGATAATAGCGCAACAACAAAAATAACGCCCGAAGTTTTAGATACATATAATAAAGTTAGTGACCAAGTATGGGGTAATCCATCTAGCCTAAATAACTTAGGTGAGATAGCTCATAATTTATTAGAGCAGTCACGCCAACAGATCGCAAGCTTATTAAATGTATTTGAAGATGAAATATTATTTACTGGAAGTGGAACTGAAGGTGACAATTGGGTAATTAAAGGAACGGCTATGGCAAAAATGAACCATGGTAAGCACTTAATTACGACAACCGTTGAGCATCCTGCTGTTATGAATACAATGGCTCAGCTGGAACAGCTTGGTTTTGAGGTTACCTATTTGCCAGTTGATGATGAGGGGCGAATTAGTATTGATGATTTAAAGGCTGCTTTGAGATCTGATACTATTTTAGTTTCAGTTATGGCAGTTAATAATGAAATTGGAACCATTCAGCCTTTAGTTGAAATTGGGGACGTACTAAAAGATTATCCAACAGTTCATTTTCATGTGGATGCTGTTCAAGCCATTGGTAAAGGTGTGCAAGAAGCTTTTATGAGTGACAGAGTAGATTTTGTAACGTTCTCTGGGCATAAATTTCATGCGCCACGTGGAGTAGGGTTTATTTACAGTAAAAGAGGTCGTCACATTGAACCACTTCTTACAGGTGGTGGACAAGAACATAACTTACGTAGCGGAACTGAAAATGTACCTGCAATTGCTAGCATGGCAAGAGCATTGCGATTATTATTAACAGATGAAACTAAGATGGTGATGAAACAAAAAGCTGTTAAAGAATTAGTTTTCAACCATATTAGTAAGTTTGATAAGATTACAACTTTTTCAAAATTACAATCAAATTTTGCGCCACATATATTGTGTTTTGCAATTGAGGGTGTTCGTGGCGAATCAATTGTTCATGCATTTGAAAGTGAAGGAATATATATTTCAACTACAAGTGCTTGTTCATCAAAGAAAAATCAAGCATCTGGCACATTATTAGCAATGAATGTGCCAGAACCGCTTGCTAAATCAGCCGTTCGAATCAGTTTTGATGGAAATAATACGCTAGAAGAAGCAAAAGAATTTAATCGTATTTTTGATATTTTGTATCATAAATTTGAAAAAATTAATTCTAAATAATGAGAGGATGTCGACATGCAATATACAGAGATAATGGTTCGTTATGGCGAACTATCAACAAAAGGAAAAAATAAGAGGAACTTTATTGATCGCCTAGGAACAAACGTTCGAAATAGTTTACATGGTTTTGATGATTTAGTTGTTAAAGCAAATCGTGATCGGATGCACATTAATTTAAACGGTGACGACAGCGAATTAGTTATGCAACGTTTATCACAGGTTTTTGGGATTCAAAATTTTTCACCTGCAATTCGCGTTGAACAAGATATGGATTTAGTTAAAGAAACAGCTGTAGCAATGATTAGTGAGCAATTTGTTGAAGGGACAACATTTAAAGTTAACACACGTCGTTCTGATCATGATTTTGAATTAGATACTAATGAGTTGAATGACGAACTAGGTGGCTGGATTTTAGATCACGTGCCTGGCATTACTGTTAAAATGAAACAGCCTGATATTATTTTACGTGTTGAAGTTCGTTCAAATGGGATTTTCTTATCTTCTGAAACGCGTCAGGGTGCTGGTGGTTTACCCGTTGGTACTGCTGGTAAAGGGATGTTAATGTTATCAGGTGGAATTGATTCGCCTGTTGCAGGGTACCTTGGTATGAAACGTGGTGTTTCAATGGAGATGGTTCATTTCTTCAGTCCACCATATACAAGTGAACAAGCTTTAGCTAAGGCTAAAGAACTAACAGTTAAATTGACACCTTATGTTGGAACGATTCAATTTATTGAAGTTCCTTTTACTGAGATTCAAGAGCAAATTAAACATGATGTACCAGAACCATATTTAATGACCATAACACGTCGTTTCATGTTACGTTTAACTGAAAAAATTGCCGAATTACGTGGTGGATTAGCAATCTTTAATGGAGAATCATTAGGCCAAGTTGCTTCTCAAACACTTGAAAGCATGGTTGCAATTAATGACGTTACAACAATGCCAATTATTCGACCAGTCGTTTCAATGGATAAAAATGAAATTATTGATGTTGCTAAAAAAATTGATACATTTGAACTTTCAATTAAACCATTTGAAGATTGTTGTACAATTTTTGCCCCACCAGCACCTAAAACAAAGCCTCGTTTAGACCGTTCAAGGGAATTTGAAGCTCGTTTGGATATCGATGGCTTAATGGAACGTGCATTGGCAGGTGTCAAGGTTAGCAAGATTCGTGTTGGCGAAGAATATTTAAATGAAAATAGTGAATTATTCGCAGAATTACTATAGTAGCACTTTAAAAGATTAGACAAATCGGTCTAATCTTTTTTTGTCCAATCAAATAAGTCGCTTCTTAAACAGTAATTGAGTAAGATAGAGATAAATAAAGAAAGGGTGGTCAATTATGAAAGTAACTCGTCATGGTAGTGAAATGGATACAGTTGGGGAAGCACCAAAAGTAGGGGAAGTTTTTCCTACAGTTAATGCGTACGATGAAAATGATCAAGTTGTAACATTACCTAAAAGTACAGGTAAAAAATTAGTATTAAGTGTTGTTCCAAGTATTACGACAAGTGTTTGCAGTATAGAAACAAAACGTTTTAATATGGAAGCAGATAATTTTAGAGATATCGAATTTATTACCGTATCTGATGATTCAAAAGAAGATCAAAAAAATTGGTGTGCCGCTGAGGGTGTAAACAATTTACAATTGCTTCATGCAGATAAGGGGAATTTTGCGAAAGTTACTGGATTAGATGTTCCGGAATTTGGTCATATGGCTCGAATGGTTTTCATTTTAGATGAAACTGGACATGTTATTTATGAAGAACTGGTTACGGAAATCTCAAATGAGCCAGACTACGCTAAACTACTTGAAGAATTAAAAAAATAAAATATTGACGATTTTCAGAATAAACGCTAAAATGTGACTACAGACAAAGAATGAGAACACCAGTCATTTCAGAGATAAAATGCTAGGCTGAAACATTTTAATTAGACATTATGGTGGTAGCTCAGGAGTCGTTATTCTGAAATTAAGTAGGAATAACCGGACATTATTGTTCGTTAAAAAGTAATTAAGAGGGGTTAAAACCCAATTTAGGTGGTACCACGGCACTGTCGTCCTAAAACAGAAATGTTTTTTGATGACGGTGTTTTTTTATGCCTAAAATAAAATTGATAGATGAAAAGGAGAACTCATGACAAAAGAAGTTGAATTATCAACAAAATATGATCCAAGTCAGGTTGAACCTGGCCGTTATGAAGAATGGTTGAAAAAAGATTTATTTAAACCTAATGCTAATCCAGAAGCAAAACCTTATTCAATCGTTATTCCACCGCCTAATGTTACTGGTAAATTACATTTAGGCCATGCTTGGGATACAACATTACAAGATATTTTAATTAGACAAAAAAGAATGCAAGGCTTTGATACGCTTTGGTTACCAGGAATGGACCATGCTGGAATTGCAACACAAGCAAAGGTTGAAGCTAAACTAGCTGAACAAGGTGTGACGCGTTATGATTTAGGCCGTGAGAAATTTGTACAACAAGTTTGGGATTGGAAAGATGAATACGCTGATGTTATTCATAAGCAATGGGCTAAAATGGGATTATCACTCGATTATAGTCGTGAACGTTTCACATTAGATGACGGCTTGTCAGATGCCGTAAAAAAAGTCTTTGTTAATTTATATAATAAAGGATTAATCTATCGTGGCGAATACATTATTAATTGGGATCCTAAAGCAAGAACCGCTTTATCAGATATTGAAGTCATTCATCAAGATGATGAAGGTGCTTTTTATCATGTTAAATATCCATTCGCTGATGGTTCTGGATTTATTGAAATAGCGACAACACGTCCAGAAACGATGATGGGCGATGTCGCTGTTGCTGTTCACCCTGATGATGATCGTTACAAAGATATTGTTGGTAAAAAAGTCATTCTACCACTTGTTAACAAAGAAATTCCTATTATTACAGATCATTATGTTGATATGGCATTTGGGACAGGGATGGTTAAAATAACACCTGCTCATGATCCTAATGACTTTGAAGTAGGTAATCGCCATGACTTACCTCGTATTAATACAATGAATGAAGATGCAACAATGAACGAAAATGCTGGTAAATATGTTGGCATGGACCGTTTTGAAGCACGTAAAGCAATTGTTAAAGATCTTGAAGCTGAGGACTTAATGATTAAGATTGATCCAATTACACATAGTGTTGGTCATTCTGAAAGAACTGGCGTTCAAGTTGAGGCCCGTTTATCAACACAATGGTTTGTTAAAATGAAACCACTCGCAGAAGAAGCTTTGAAATTCCAACAAGGGGATGACAAAGTTGGATTCGTCCCAGAACGATTTGAAAATACATTTACACAGTGGATGGAAAATGTTCATGATTGGGTTATTTCACGTCAATTATGGTGGGGACATCAAATCCCAGCTTGGTATCATAAAGAAACTGGCGAAATGTACGTTGGTGAGGTTGCACCAACTGATATCGAAAATTGGGAACAAGATAATGATGTCTTAGATACGTGGTTTTCAAGTGCTTTATGGCCATTTTCAACAATGGGTTGGCCAAATACTGATGCACCTGATTTTAAACGTTATTTCCCAACTAATACGCTTGTCACAGGATATGATATTATCTTCTTCTGGGTATCACGAATGATTTTCCAAAGCTTAGAATTTACAGATGAACGTCCATTTGAACACGTTTTGATTCATGGATTAATTCGTGATGAGAATGGCCGTAAAATGAGTAAATCACTTGGTAATGGGATTGATCCAATGGACGTTATTCAAAAGTATGGAGCAGATGCACTTCGTTGGTTCCTATCTAATGGATCTGCACCAGGACAAGATGTTCGTTTTAGTTACACTAAAATGGATGCTTCTTGGAACTTTATTAATAAAATTTGGAATGCTAGTCGATTTGTTATTATGAATTTAGATGGTGTGGATAAAATTGAATTACCAGCTAAATCAGAATGGCAGCTTGCTGACAAATGGATATTAAGCCGATTAAATACAACTGTTTCTGAAGTTACACGCTTATTTGATGTCTTTGAATTTGGTGAAGCTGGTCGTGCTCTATACAATTTCATCTGGAATGACTTCTGTGATTGGTATATTGAAATGAGTAAAGAAAATCTTAATGGTGAAGATCTGACAGTTAAGCAAAATACACAACAAATTTTGGCTTATGTTTTAGATCAAACATTGAAATTGCTTCATCCAATTATTCCATTTGTAACTGAAGAACTTTGGTTAACAATGCCTCATGAAGGGGAATCAATTGTTGTTGCAGATTACCCAGTGGTTCATCCAGAATTTGAAGATGAACAATCAGTTATTGATATGAACAATTTAATTGAATTAATTCGTGCTGTTAGAAATAATCGTGCAGAAGTAAATGCACCTATGTCCAGTGCAGTTGATTTATTGATTAAAACAACTGATGAAAAAACAAAGATTATTTTTGAAGACAATCAAGAATTTATTCAACGATTCTGTCATCCTAAGGAACTTCAAATCAGTTCAAATGTTGTTGCTCCTAAGCTAGCAATGACGTCTGTAATTACGGGAGCAGAGATTTATATGCCACTTGCTGAACTAATTGATTTGAATGACGAAATTGTTCGTTTGGAAAAAGAAGTTAAAAAACTTGATGTTGAAGTTGTGCGTGGAACTAAAAAATTAGGCAATGAAAAGTTTGTTGCTAGTGCACCTGAGGCAGTAGTTACAAAAGAAAAAGAAAAATTAGCAGATTACCAAATTAAATTAACAGCAACTAAGGAAAGAATTTCTGATTTAAAAGCAGAAGTTTAATCTAACAAAATAGACTTATTTCGGGTACAATATACCTGAGATAAGTCTATTTTTTTTAGAAAGCGGGACGGAAAATTGATCACAACTTACGAAGAGGCACTCAATTTTATTCATGGGCGAACAAAATTTAAAAAAAGTCCATCTTTGAATAGAATGCGAGCATTTATGGAACGCTTAGATAACCCACAAGGTAATATCGCGATGATTCATGTTGCTGGAACGAATGGAAAGGGCTCAACAGTTGCATTTTTACGTGAATTATTAATTGCACAAGGGTTGAATGTAGGAACTTATACTTCACCATTCATTGTTAAATTTAATGAACGTATTTCCTTAAATGGACAGATGATTGATGATACCGCCCTTTTACATTTAGTAAATGTCGTGAAACCAGTTGTTGATCGAATGGATATTGAACTAGCCGATTTTGAGGGGGGACCAACTGAATTCGAAATTATTACTGCAATGATGTTTGTATACTTTGGCAGCATAAATCCTGTAGATATTGTAGTTGTTGAAACGGGCTTAGGCGGGAAGTATGATTCAACTAATATTATTGATCCAATTATTTCAGTTATTACAACAATTGGTCTAGATCATATGAAAATATTAGGTAATACAATTGAAAAGATAGCGCAACAAAAAGCAGGTATCATTAAACGTAATCGGCCTATTATCGTTGGTAGAGTAACTGATGAAGTCTTTAGCGTGATTAATAATGAGGCTAAATTAAAAAATAGTCCTATTTTTCGATTAGGAGTGGATTTTAATGCTAAATCTGAGGGAACAAAATCATCATGGGAAGAAATTTTAACGTATACGTCGAATAAATTGAATATTAAACAACTTTCTGTGCCATTATTAGGTGAATTTCAAGATGAAAATGCAGCAACAGCAATTGCTACTTTTGAGAAGGTTGCTGAAATTCAGGGATGGGCCATTAGTCCTAAATCAATTAGGCAAGGTATTTCAGAGACACGATGGCCAGGACGTTTTGAAAAAGTAAATGATGAACCGTTAGTTATTTTAGACGGTGCGCACAATAGCGCAGCAGTGGATCGGATTACGCAGTTGCTTAAAACGCATTTTCAAGATAAAGAAATCACAATTATTTTTGCAGTACTAGCGGATAAGCAAGGCAAACAAATGCTGGAAAAATTAGCTGCAGTTCCTCATGTACGAGTTATACTAACTCAATTTTCAGGGCCACGTCTAGTAAGCAAAATAGATGATTTCAACGTTAATAAGTTTGATAATGTCTCCATTCAAGAAAGTTGGAAAGAGGCATTAGTTCAAAGTGTTGGCGAAATGTCTTCTGATGATTTATTACTTGTGACAGGATCGTTGTACTTTATTTCGGAGGTTCGTAGTTATTTTGTATCAGAATAATTTAAATAAGTGAATTTCTCGTATTTAATAAAAAATAGGAGGAATCACCATGTCACTTATTTCTAGTTGCTCAAATGAATATCTACTGGAACAAATCCAAAAGTATCAATGTGATAATTTATCAGATAAAGAGCTTTTGACGGTTGTTTTTAGTTTATTATTAACGAACCCTAATGATGTTGGAAAGTGTGTTAATAATTTTTCTTCACGTTACCAATCTTTAAGCCAACTAAAAAAATGTTGTTTAAAAGATTATCAGTTATTGATGGATGGGAATAATCAGTCTACAGCATTACAATTACAAGCTATTGTTACACTGGGAACACGAATCAACAGTGAACCTCATTTTATTTGTGGACAAATCTGTTCAAGTCATGATGCTGGGGTTAGAATGGTTGCTGAGTTAGGTGGATTAAACCAAGAGTTTTTAATTGGATTATTCTTGGATACAAAAAATCAAATTGTAAAACAAGAGACATTGTTCATTGGAACTTTGAATTCAGCAACGGTCCATCCAAGAGATATTTTTGCAGTTGCATTAAAATATGGTGCAGCTAAAATTATATTGGTCCATAATCATCCGAGTGGGCATGTGACACCATCTAAGAATGATATTATTTTCTCTAAAAGAGTTGAAAAATGTGGTATTCTTATGGGAATTGAGCTGTTAGATCATATTATTTCGGGTAATACTAAATATCTTAGTATGAAAGAAGAGGGCGTCCTTTGATTATCAAGGGTGCTCTCTTGTTCTATGAAATTAGATATGATAAACTTAATAAGATTATGGATTCAAAATTAATTACCTTATAATAATTTAAGATAAACTTAATAAAAATTAGTAAATATTGAATGAAATCTCACTTTTGATTATGATATAATGTAAATACTACGAATAAAAGCGCCTAGAAGGCTGACGATGAAGGGAAGAAAGACTGTGTTTGGATTTGGAACAAAGAATATAGGAATTGATTTAGGAACAGCTAATACAATCGTGTATGTTGAGGGAAAAGGTATTGTTTTACGTGAACCTTCAGTCGTCGCTAAAAATGTTAAAACTGATGAAATTGTTTCTGTTGGAGAAGATGCTCGTGCAATGATCGGTCGTACACCAAGTAGCATTGTGGCTATTCGCCCAATGAAAGACGGTGTAATTGCTGATTATGACACAACAGTTGCTATGATGAAATATTACATTCAAAAAGCTTTAGGTAAATCTGCAGGTAAACCTTATGTAATGGTATGTGTTCCTAGTGGCGTTACAGAAGTTGAAAAACGTGCCGTTATTGATGCAACTCGTGTTGCCGGTGCGCGTGACGCCTACGTTATTGAAGAACCATTTGCTGCAGCAGTCGGCGCTGGATTACCAGTGATGGATCCAACGGGTAATATGGTTGTTGATATCGGTGGTGGAACAACAGATGTTGCTACAATTTCATTAGGTGGTATTGTTTCAAGCCGTTCTATCAGAATGGCTGGCGATAAATTGGATGAATCAATTGTGTCATATATTCGTCAAAACTTTAATTTATTGATTGGTGAAAGAACAGCTGAACAATTAAAAATGGACGTTGCATCTGCATCAGTTAAAGATGCTGCATCAATTGAAGATACAACTATCAGAGGACGTGATTTGATTACGGGTCTTCCTAAAACAGTTACTGTAAAAGCAACTGATATTGCAGTTGCTATTCAAGAATCTATTGCTGAAATCATTACTGCTATTAAGGAAACATTGGAAGAAACTTCTCCAGAAATTGCTGCTGATGTGATTGACCATGGTATTGTATTAACAGGTGGTGGTGCATTATTAAAAAACCTATCAGAAGTTATTTCTGAAGTTACAAAAGTGCCTGTTTTTATTGCTAATGAACCACTCGACTGTGTTGCAATTGGTACAGGTGAATCATTAAAAAGTATCGACGTCATGAAGAAAAGATAGATTTTAAAAATCACATAAGCTAAAAATGAAGAGGTTGGTGGTTTATTTATCCAGCCTCTTAATTTTTTAGTTAATTATAAGGTAAGTGGAGGATAGCGAACATGCAGAAATTTTTTTCAAATAGAAGACTAATCATCATTTTAATAGCCATTATTGTGAGTTTTAGTTTAATTTCATTTTCAGTTTCCGTTAGAAATAAAAAATCAACACCACCGCTCATTCAAGAATTTGGTAATGATGTTGTTGGTCTATTTGATAGAGCAGTTAGTTATCCTGCAAATGGCTTAAAAAGTTCAGTTATTGGTATTTCTGATCTTTTAAATACATATCAAGAAAATCAAAAATTAAAAAAACAAGTTGATAAATTAGCACAAGTTCAAGTGGAATCAGACACTGTTAAAAATGAGAATAAACAGCTGAAAAAGGAATTAAAATTGGACAGTACATTGACTGATTATACTTCAATT
This sequence comes from Dellaglioa sp. CoH-56-MRSF-11, assembly GCF_056782135.1. The sequence continues at coordinate 95,201 of NZ_JBXAYE010000004.1, forward strand.
AATGCATCTGTTTTAACGCGATTACCTTCTGGTTGGCTAAATCAACTTGTGATAAGTAAAGGTAGTGCGTCTGGTGTTAAAAAGAACGCACCAGTGATGGCTGGTTCTGGATTGATTGGTCGTGTTATAGAAGTTAATAAAACAAATAGTAAAGTTGAATTAATATCGACTACTAATGATTCTGCTAATAGATTTGCAGTTCAAGTAAATAATTCAAACGATGATATTATTAATGGTTTAATTACTGACTATGATAAAACAGATAATTTATTAATTATGGGTCAAATTACTTCTAAGAAAGCCTTGAAAAAAGGTGATTCTGTTGTCACATCTGGTCTTGGAGGCACAACACCAAAGGGTTTAAATGTTGGTGTTGTGTCTAAAGTTGAGCAAGGTGATTATGGACTTGCTTCTAAAATTTATATCAAACCTGCAGTTGATTTGAGTGACCTAACGGTTGTAACAGTTGCTCAGACGTTGGATTAGAAGGTGAGATTAGATGAGAAATAAAAATAGACAGTATATTTTTCCGTTAGGACTTATTATTTCCTTTTTTTTGGATGGTACAATACAATTTGTTTTTATGGAACAGTTACAATCACAAACGACTATCATGGTTAGTCACCTGTTGTTGTTATGGTTGATAATGGGTATCTTTTACTCAGATAATAAGCATCTTGAATTATGGGCGTTTGGTGTTGGTCTAGCATTTGATAGTTATTATGCCGGTATTTTGGGTATTTATATGATTTTGTTACCATTAATTGTTTATTTAACTAAAATAGCATATCAATATTTCGAACCATCTTTTATTGTGATATTACTCATTTATTTTATTGATTTGGCAGTTTTAGAAGTTTCGTATTATGCAGTCAATGAGATGATTGGATTTGCTAATGAATCTGTAACAACATTCGTTAGTACTTCGTTTGGACCAACTTTAGCTTTTAATCTGGTGGTATTTATTATTTTGTACTATCCAATATCAAAATTAATGAATTTAAGTAACCGATATAATTAAAATTCAGGGGTGAACGTAGATGCAAGGTGTTATTTTAAAAGGTTATAAAGATGGTTATGAAATTATTCTTAAACAGGATTTCGGATTTGATAAAATTTTGGTTGAACTTAGAGAATTATTTAATAATTTAAGTGCTGAAAAAAAGAATGCTGATGAAACGGTTATTTCGTTTGATATTAAAACAGAAAATCGATTGTTTTCAGCAGATGAAAAGCAAAAAATCGAAAAAATTATTTCTGAATACCGTAATTTTAAAGTACACAAAATCGAATCTGAAGTAATGACCATAGAAGATGCTAATATTTTAAAAGAAAATGACAACGTTCATTTATGCTATCTAACAATTCGAAGTGGACAAATAGTTGATTTAAAAGGTGATATTTTATTTTTAGGTAAATTACATCAGGGTGGTCAATTACGAGCTGCTGGTAATATTTTTGTTATGGGTGAAGTTCAAGGTGTCATTCATGCTGGATTTAACAATAATACAGATAGCATTATTGTGGGCGATGTTTCAGCTGCTTCACAAGTACGAATTGGTGAATTAGTTGATATTATAGATGATGAAAAAGTAACAAACAGTCAAGATACTGTAATCTATGTTAATGATTTACATATTATAGATTATGGCAATCGAGATGAATTAAAGTCACTTCGACCAAAATTATTTAATCATGCTGGAGGATATTAAAGATGGGAAAAGCAATTGTTGTAACATCTGGTAAAGGTGGTGTTGGTAAAACAACATCATCTGCAAATATTGGAACTGCATTAGCACTTCTTGAAAAAAAGGTTGTTCTAATGGATTTAGATATTGGTTTGCGTAATTTAGACGTTGTTTTAGGTCTTGATAACCGTATCTTATTTGATATTGTAGACGTAGCTGAGGGTCGTGCACGGTTACACCAAGCACTCATTAAAGATAAGAGATTTAACGAATATTTATACTTATTACCTGCTGCACAAAATACTGATAAATCAGCATTAGTTCCTGAACAAGTAAAAGCAATTGTTGATGAATTAAAAGAAGAGTTTGACTATGTTATTATTGATTGCCCAGCTGGAATTGAGCAAGGTTTTATGAATGCTATTGCTGGTGCAGATATGGCTATTATTGTAACAACGCCTGAAATTTCTGCGGTTCGTGATGCAGATCGCGTGGTAGGTTTATTAGAGCAAAATCCATTATTACAACAACCAAAATTAATTATTAATCGTATCCGTCGTCAAATGATGGAAGATGGTCAAGCAATGGATGTTGATGAGATTACACGTCATTTGTCTATTGATTTATTAGGAATTATTGTTGATGACGATGCTGTTATTAGTACATCAAATCATGGTGAACCAATTGTTTTAGATTCTAAAAATCCAGCTGGATTAGGTTATCGTAATGTAGCACGTCGACTACTAGGGGAAACAGTGCCCTTGATGACAATAAAACAGCCTCAAAAAGGTTTTTGGAAAAAAATGGGTTCATGGTTTAAGAAAGACTAATTCTTGACAATGTTAATGACAGTATGCTAAATTATTATCAATTAAGAAAAACGTTGAACAGAAGATTAAGGCTTAAACAAACTTTTAAAGAGAGTATCGATTGCTGAAAAGATACAGTTCTTAAGTCTGAAACACATCTGCGAGTTGATTTCCTAAACTAGTTAATTAGGGAAGTCCGGGATAAGCCCGTTATAGCTGTAGTTTAATAAACTCGTTAAGATTAAATTTGTGAGAATTTAATGATGTTTGAGGTGGTACCGCGATTCGTCGCCCTCTATAGTCAATAATGACTATAGAGTTTTTTTATACTCATTTTTATTAATCTACATAAGTTATTTTTCGTGAGAAAAATATGAATTTGAGGTGGCACCACGGCTATCGTCCTCTTGAGTCAATTTGATTTGGCTTGAGAGGATTTTTTTATTTAACTAAAGGGAGATAATGTAATGACTTATATATTAGAAATTTTGCCATCATTAATAGATGGTGCTAAATTAACGTTAGAAATATTTTTTTGGACGATCATTGGATCGATTCCACTTGGTTTAATTGTCGGATTAGGATTAATTTCAAAAATAAAACCAATTAAGTATTTTTTGAATTTTTATGTTTGGTTAATGCGAGGAACACCACTGCTACTACAATTAATTTTTGTGTTTTATGGACTACCAACACTACAACAGTTCCATATTCATATTGTATTCGGTCGATACGATGCGGCATTATTTGCATTTATTTTGAATTATGGTGCGTATTTTGCTGAAATATTTAGGGGTGGATTGCAATCGATTCCTAAAGGTCAATATGAAAGTGCAAAGGTATTGCGTCTATCATATTGGCAAACTATTAGGACAATTATTATTCCACAAGTGTTCAAGATCGTTTTACCTTCAATTGGAAATGAAATTATTAATTTAGTTAAAGATTCAAGTTTAGTATATGTTATTGGGTTAGGCGATTTATTAAGAGCCGGTAACGTAGCGACGAGTCGTGATGTAACACTCGTCCCACTATTGATGGTTGGGGCAATCTATCTGTTATTAACAGCTATATTTACACTTGTCTTGAAGAAAATTGAAAAACATTATAGTTATTACAAATAAGGAGTAATTCTATGCTAGAGTTAAAAAATATTAAAAAGTATTATGGAAAACGATTAATTTTAGATGATATTAATTTAACAGTTAATGATGGTGAAATTGTTAGTATTGTTGGTCCATCTGGTGGTGGAAAAACGACTTTATTGAGATGTATTAGTGGGTTAGAATCAATTGATTCTGGAGATATTCTAATTGATGCCTCACCATTTGATCCATATCGTAATAATACGAACGAAAGTGTTATTGGGGTAGTATTCCAGGAATTTCAATTATTCCCTCATCTTTCAGTGTTAGATAATATAACGTTAGCTCCAAAATTAGTTTTAAATCGTAATAAAGTCCAGGCCGAGGAAGAAGCACAAAAATTATTAGATCGCTTATCTCTCGGAAATAAAGGGCATTTATATCCTTACCAACTTTCAGGTGGGCAGAAACAACGAGTTGCAATTGCACGTGCATTAGCGATGAATCCTAAAATCTTGTGTTATGATGAACCAACTTCAGCACTTGATCCAGCACTACGCCAGGAAGTAGAGAATTTAATATTATCGTTGAAAGTAGACGGAATGACTCAAATAATAGTGACACATGATGTACCATTTGCTGAAAATATTGCGGATAAATTATTAAAAGTTAAGCCGCTAGAAGATTAGAGGATAATAAATGAATCAATTAGAAAAAAAAATTGTTTTTACAATATTATTTATGATGATGTTTATAGGATTAGCTGGCTGTAGCAATAGTAGCCAATCAATGAATTCGGTTGATAGTTGGAAATCAATTCAAAAAAAGGGTACCGTTGTTATCGGAATTGATGATAGTTTTGTGCCAATGACATTCAGACAAAAAGATGGTAGTTTAGTAGGATATGATGTTGATTTAGCAAAAAAAGTTTTTGAAAAATATGATATTCAAGTTGATTTCCAAACAATTGATTGGTCTATGAAAGAAACGGAATTAAAAAATGGGACAATTGATTTAATCTGGAATGGGTATACAAAAACAACTGCACGTGCTAAGAATGTTGCTTTCAGTCGTACATATTTAACGAACAAGCAAGTATTAGTAACAAAAAAATCAAGTGAAATTAATTCTTTTTCTGATATGAAACAAAAAATTTTAGGTGTTCAAAGTGGTTCAGCTGGATTTGATAGCTTAAATTTGCATCCAGATATTTTAAAAGATAATATTAAAGATAAAGAACCTGTTCAATATGATTCATTTGATAATGCTTTTATCGATTTAAATGCAGATAGAATTCAAGGACTTTTAATTGATGATGTCTATGCGAACTACTTTATTAAGCATCAGTCGAATTCAAATGCATATAACGTGATAAATGGTAATTTTAAAACTGAAGATTTTGCGGTAGGTATGCGAAAATCTGATACAACAATGCAATTAAAAATTAATAGGGCAATAACAGAGTTGCAAAACAAAGGTTATCTAAAAGAATTAAATCAAAAATGGTTTGGTGAAAATAATAATATTCAAAATAATTAATTTTGGAGGGACTATATGACATATGTAAATATTGGTGTGCTACTTGTTTTTTTATTGAACTTGTTAGCGGCAATTGTGACCGTCTTTAGAGAAAAACGTGATATTGCTGCAACATGGGCATGGCTTCTTGTCTTGATAGGTATACCTATTTTTGGATTTTTAATTTATCTTTTTTTTGGTAAGAAAATTTCAAAAGAAAAAATATTTGATATTAAAACACAGGGTCGTATGGGTGTTGACCAATTAGTAGATCAACAAAAAGAAGAATGGGCCAGAGGAGAATTAACAACAAGCGGTAAATATACTGATGATGTAAACGAAATCATGCATATGTTTTTAGAAATAGAGAAATCTATTTTAACTAAGAAGAATGAGGTTCAGTTATTTATTGATGGGCATGATAAGTTTAAGACGTTATTTCAAGACATTCGTAAAGCTAAACACCATATCCATGTTGAGTATTATGCATTCGAAGATGGGCATATTGGAAATGAACTATTGACGTTACTTGAAATGAAAGCAAATGAAGGTCTTGAAGTTAGAATCATCTATGATGCATTGGGATCAAAGGGAACTACTAAAAAATTCTTCAAACATCTTGAGGAATTGGGCGGTAAAGCAGAAGCCTTTCTGGGTTCACATTTTTCATTTTCAAATCTTCGTTTGAACTTTAGAGATCATAGAAAGATTGTCGTTATTGATGGTAAAATCGGTTACATCGGTGGATTCAATGTCGGTGATCAGTATCTAGGTGAAAGTGAGAAATTTGGTAACTGGCGAGATACACATATTCGCGTATTTGGAAACGCTGTCGGATCACTACAAAGTAGGTTCATTATGGATTGGAATGCAACTGCGAGAAATAATCAGATTAATTACCAGTCAAGTTATTTTCCACAAACTGTTACAAAAGGTAAAGTTAACATGCAAATTGTTTCTAGTGGACCTGATTCAGAAATTGAACAAATAAAAAAAGGTTATATTAAGTTAATTAATTCAGCTAAAAAATATATTTATATTCAAACACCTTATTTAATTCCAGATGATTCTGTTATAGAAGCGTTAGATATTGCGGTATCTTCAGGCGTTCAGGTTAGAATTATGATTCCTTGTATGCCAGATCATGCCTTTGTTTATCGTGCTACACAGTATTATGCGAAAGATCTAACGAATATTGGTGTAGAAATTTATCAATACAACAATGGATTTTTACACGCTAAAACAGTTGTAATTGATGAAATGGTTGCATCCGTTGGTTCAGCTAATTTTGATTTTAGAAGTTTTAAGTTAAACTTTGAAGCGAATGCATTTATTTATGATGTAGGTGTGGCAAGCACACTTAAAACAATTTTTGAAACTGATATGGAACAAAGTAGTCTTTTAACGAAAAGGTATTTTAATGATCAATCACATTGGTTGAAATTTAAGCAACAGTTTTCAAGACTTCTTTCACCGATATTATAGGAATGGAAACGCTTGACGTTTTTCAGGATGTATGCGATATTATTAATCGGAGACCAACACAAAGGGGAGCCGATTAATTTTGGCTGAGAGTGAAGAAATTCAGACCCTTGGAACCTGTTTGTTAATGCAAACGTAGGAATTGTGTGTAGAAGATTAACACCTTCTTTGTGCTTGGTTTACTAAGTCAAAGGAGGTTTTTTTGTTGGAAAGAAAAAAATTATTGATATTACTAGAAGGGGTCGTTATGGCCGCTTTAGCAATGGCGCTATCATTTGTTCCTAATCCGCCAAATATTGATATTGCACTAGGTGTGTTACCTATTGTGGTATACAGTTTACGACGCGGATTAAAAATGGGATTAATTATTGGGTTACTATATGGTATATTACCTATTTTAATTGGAACTGCGTTTGTATTAACGCCGGTTCAGGCTATCTTAGAGTATCCAGTTGCTAATTTGGTACTAGGATTTTCTGGGTTATTCTCTGCTCGTTTTTTAAGTCAGTTGCGTACTAAAAATATGCGTGGTGCCATACAATCACTGACTTTTGCGATTTTAATAGCTGTATTTCTAAAATACAGTGCTCATTTTATGGCTGGTATCATTTTTTGGTCAAAATATGTTCAATGGGGGCTTTCTCCAGTTGTGTACTCAGCAGTTGTCAATGGTGGGAGTATGATTATTAACATGATTATTGCTACCTTGATACTTAGTATCATACTTAAAAAAAGTCCAGGAATCTTCCTAGCTAAATAGAATAGACAGAAAAAGACGGATATAATAATCCGCCTTTTTTTATAAAAAAGGTTCCTAGCTAATTAAGCTGGGAACCTTTAAAATTTTTATTTTTAAATTAAGCGATTGACATAACTGCGGTTAAAACGACACCACCGACTGTTACAAGAATCATTAACCACACGACAAACATTGTGATTTTTTGGAATGTAGATTTCTTTTTCTTCATGTTTTACCCACCCTCTCAAATCTAATAGTGTAACTATAACTTTTTTATAAGTAAAATGTCAACTTAAAAGTAGTCATTTTTCTTTAAATAATAAGCAGTTAATAAACAAATTATTAACGTGATTAATTGTAACCACCAGAATGAAAAATGAGTGTCTGCACCAGGAAGGGATACGTTCATGCCGAACATACCGCCAACGATTGTTGGTATCGTTAAAATAATCGTCATCGACGTTAAGACCTTCATGATAATATTTAAATTGTTTGAAATAACTGATGAAACCATTTCACCATAATTCTCTAATATTTTAGTTTGAATGCTTGTCATTGTTTCGGCTTGTTGGTTCTCGATTAAAACATCTGTGAGTAAATCATCAGTTGCCTTTTGTTTGAAATGCTCATTTGAGTCAACCATAGATTGAAGTACTGGATTATTTTTCTTTAAAGCAGCATCAAAATAAACTAAACTTTTTTGCATTGACATCATTTGATAATATTGCTCATTTTTAGTTGCTTTAGCAAGTGATTTTTCTAAATTTTCGGTTTCTTGAATGATAGATTTTAACGCAACGACAAAACTTTGTGATAGATACCAAAGTAATTTCAAAGTGAATTGATCCGATGTTATCGTTTTAATTTGATGAATTGGACTATCCGCGATAAATTTACTGATAAAATCTGGTTCACTATTTGAGACTGTAATTATTGCATCATCTGCTAAGATAATTGAAAAAGGAAACGTTTGGTATTCTAAGTAGCCTAGCGAGTTTCTAATGCGATGAGGGTACTGCATTAAGACTAAGTCAGGAACAATATTTTGAGACAATCCTTCAGTTCTTGAATTTTCTTGATCATCTGAAATAGCGGTCATATAGTCTCGTGGTATAGCATACTTTTTAATAAGTTCATTTATTTCTATTTCAGAAGGATTTGTAACGTTAATCCAACATGATTTACTGTATTCTTTTATTTTTTGAATTGTACCTAACTCAGTTGATGTATAATATTCTATCAATATCAAAGTCCCCTTTATTCGAATAACATAATACATAGTATACCAAATTTTTTAAGCTTTCGTTAATTCAGACATCTAGTTGTTAAGATTAGTTCAAATACGCTATAATAGTAAACATAACTGTAACCTAAATTGAAATATATGGTAGAATCATCTATAATATAAGACATTGATTTTTATGAAAATGAGGGATGAAAATATGTGTGGATTTGCAGGTGTATTGAGCGACAGACAAAAAAATACCAATGATGATTACGATAAAATTGTTCATAATATGACAAAAATGATTGTTCACCGTGGTCCTGATGATTCAGGTTATTTTAGTGATGATGATATAACAATGGGATTTAGAAGATTAAGTATTATTGATTTAGAAGGCGGACACCAACCACTTTCATATGAAAATGAACGTTACTGGTTAACTTTCAACGGTGAAATCTATAATTATATTGAACTACGTGAAGCATTAGTTGCTGATGGTTATGAATTTAAAACAGATTCTGATTCAGAAGTCATTTTAGGTATGTATGCTAAGTACGGTGCAGAAGCTGTTAAGCAATTCCGCGGAATGTTTGGATTTGTTATCTGGGATACGCAAGAAAAAACACTTTTTGCTGCCCGTGATCAATTTGGGATTAAACCATTTTATTACGCTATAGCAGATGACAATTTTTATTATGGTTCGGAAAGTAAAGCTATTTATAAAGTTTTAAAAAATAAGACATTTGATAAAGATGCACTTCAAGATTATATGACATTCCAATTTGTACCAGAACCAGAAACGTTAACTAAAGAAATTGATATGTTACAACCTGGACATTATTTAACGAAAAAATTAGGCGAGAAGCCAGTCATTACACGATATTTTTCTGCCGAATTTCATCCAGTAGTTCGTCCAGAAGAGACATATATTAAACGTATTAAAGACGTCTTAATTGATTCAGTTGATAAGCATATGCGTGCCGATGTACCAGTTGGTTCATTCTTATCTGGTGGAATTGATTCGTCTATTATTGTTGCTATTGCTAAAGAATTAAATCCAAAATTAGAAACAATTTCAGTTGGATTTGAACGTGAAGGCTATAGTGAAATAGATGTTGCGCAAGAAACCGCAGAAAAATTAAATGTCGCTAATTTTAGTTCTGTTATTACGGCTGAAGCATTTATGAAGGCTTTTCCACATTTTATTTGGAATATGGATGATCCCTTGGCTGATCCGGCTGCTGTGCCTCAATATTTCCTTGCTAAAGAGGCCAGAAAACGTGTTAAAGTTGCATTGACGGGTGAAGGTGCTGATGAACTATTTGGTGGTTACACTATTTATCATGAACCTGAATCATTAAAAGGATTTAAATACACTAAACCAATTAATGGTGCGTTGAATAAAATTGCTCAAATGATGCCTAAAGGGATGCGTGGACAAAGTTTCCTTCTTCGAGGCACGACACCAATGGAGGATCGTTACGTTGGTAATGCTTTTATTTTTAATGAAAAAGAAAAAGAAGCATTCTTTAAAGACTATAATAAAAATCATCCATTCCAAAGTATTACTGGCCAATATTATAATGCATCAAAAGATTACAATAAAATAGATCAAATGCAATTTATTGATATGCATACATGGTTAAATGGAGATTTATTGCATAATGCCGATCGTACAACAATGGCACACAGCATAGAATTGAGAACACCATTTTTGGATAAAGAAGTTTTTGCAGTTGCTTCTGAAGTGCCTGCAGATTTGAGAATTGCACATGGAACAACCAAGTATGCTTTACGCAAAGCTGCTGAAGGTATCGTTCCTGACCATGTTTTAAATCGTAAAAAATTAGGTTTCCCTGTGCCTATTCGTTTTTGGTTAAAAGACGAAATGTATGACTGGGCTAAACAAATTATTAATGATTCTCAAACAGATGAATTTTTTAACAAACAATATTTCATAGATTTATTGGATGAACATCGTGCTGGTGTTAGAGATAACTCCAGAAAAATATGGACTGTCTTAACATTTATGGTATGGCATCGTATTTACATTGAAAGTGACATATTAGAAGATAGTAAAACAGTAACAGAAAAAGCTAAATAATAAATAGTGGGAGTTCAAAATAATGACAATTATGGTTCAGAAGTTTGGTGGCACATCGGTTCAAGACGATGAGTCGAGACGAGCAGCTTTAAAACACGTAAAATATTCAGTTGATAAAGGGTATCAAGTCGTTGTCGTTGTTTCAGCAATTGGGCGTAAAGGTGCACCTTATGCAACTGATTCATTATTAGGACTTGTCGATGGAGAGCAATCATTACTTTCTAATAGAGAACTTGATATGATTGTTTCTGTTGGTGAAACTATTTCTGCCGCAGTTTTTTCTGAATTATTGAATAAGGAAGGCATTAAAGCTGCTGCTTTAACAGGGCAGGATGCTGGAGTTGAAACAACTGATGAATTTCAGAATGCTAAAGTAATTAACATTAATACTGATTTAATTGATGAGGCATTTAAAGATGCTGATGTTTTAGTTGTGACTGGGTTCCAAGGTGCTACAAGTAAAGGTCAAACGACGACTATTGGGCGTGGTGGAAGTGATACGACAGCTGCATTACTTGGAGCAGCATTAGATGCTGAACGTGTCGATATTTTTACTGACGTGTCAGGGATGATGACTGCCGATCCTAGATTAGTTACAAAGGCAAAATTTCTAGAAACAGTCAGTTATGAAGAAGTTGCAAATATGGCTCATGAAGGTGCGAAAGTTATCCATCCTCGTGCAGTGGAAATTGCGCAACAAGCCCATGTTCCAGTTCGGATTCGCTCAACTTGGCAAAGTCCTGAAGAGATGGGAACCCTTGTGACCGACCGAAACTTAGGTGTAAAGCATTATCGTAGTGTAACTGGTATTGCTCATGTGACTGGACTCAGTCAATTTACAATTAAAACAGTTAATCATGCTCCAAAAGATGTTTTTAATTTGATGTCCAATAATAATTTGAGCGTTGATTTTATTAATATCTCACCTGGCAAAGTCCTCTTTAATTTGTTCAATGATGATGAAAAAAAAGCTAAACAACTTTTAGTAGATGCTGGAATTGATGTCTCAGTGCTTCCAAACTGTGCGAAAGTTTCAATTGTGGGAGCGGGGATGACTGGAACACCAGGTGTTACGGCCAAAATTGTAACAGCACTAGCTGAGAAGGATATTAATATTCTTCAAACAACTGATAGTTATACGACAATTTGGATTTTAGTTCAACAGGACGATTTAAAAACTGCTGTTAATGCATTACATGATGTCTTTTTAAGCAGTATCTAAAAGGGGTAATTTATGAAACTTTTACCATTTTTTGGAACTTGGTATGGGTCGATAATTTTAATATTTGGATATATTCTAATTTTAACTTTACTTAAACGTATTTTACGTAAAAATTGGCCTAAACGGTTGCAAATCATTGATTTTTTACCACCATTACTTCTTTTATTGACACATATTTTATCAGTACGAGAGTTTAATTTATCGATTACACCATTTATAATATTTTCTTGGTGCTTAATTGGTATTGCTAGTGCGCTTATGTATGCGTATCGAGATGGAGAATTAATTTATGCAAAATTTTTCAAGACCATTTGGAAAATTACTGATATTTATATGCTTGGATGGTACCTCTTAATGCTTCTCTTTTTAGTACTATTTTAAGGATATCGTCCTACATTTTTAATTATAAGTAATGTAAAAAACACTTAATCTAAAAAGGATTGAGTGTTTTTTTGTATATTATCATTTAAAATCATAATATTGGGGAATTCAGTGGTGGAATGTGGGGCATTGTGGTAAAATTTAAATAGTTACTATGAAGGGGGGCTGTACACAATGTTTATGGGCGAATTTAAACACACTTTAGATACTAAAGGTAGATTAATTATTCCAGCTAAATTTCGTGAGGAATTAGGTGAGAAATTTGTTATTACTCGAGGTATGGATGGTTGTTTATTCGGATATACACAAACAGAGTGGACACTCCTAGAAGAAAAGCTTAAAACACTCCCTTTAACAAAAAAAGATTCACGGGCTTTTGTAAGATTTTTATATTCTGCAGCTACAGAATGTGAATTTGATAAACAAGGCCGTATTAATATTCCAGTTCCTTTAAGAACACATGCTGATTTAGAAAAAAAATGTGTGCTAGTAGGTGTTTCAAACAGATTCGAAGTATGGAGTGAAGATCGATGGAATAGTTTTTCAGAGAGTGCATCAGAAAATTTTGATGAAATTGCAGAAAATATGATTGATTTTGGATTTTAAATAACACGTATGAAAGGGGATAAAACTATGACGACATTTGAACATGAAACAGTACTACTAAATGAAGCAGTAGATGGGTTGGCTATTAAACCAGATGGTATATATGTTGATTGTACTTTGGGTGGCGGTGGACATAGTGCCCTAATCCTGTCTCAACTAAGTACGGAGGGACATTTATATGCTTTTGACCAAGATCAAACAGCGATTACTTATAATGAAGGGCATTTAAAAAAATACATAGAAAATGGACAAGTTACGTTTATTAAACGCAATTTTAAAGATTTAAAAGCCGCGTTACTGGAACTTAATGTCACGGAAGTAGATGGTGTACTCTATGACTTAGGTGTATCATCCCCACAATTTGATGTCGCAGAACGAGGCTTCAGTTATCAGCACGATGCGCCGTTAGATATGAGGATGGATTTAAGTGCAGAATTAACAGCTAAAGAGATTGTTAATAATTGGACATATCAAGAACTTATTAGAATCTTTTTTAGATATGGTGAAGAAAAATTTGCAAAGTCAATTGCTCGTCAGATTGAAAATGCTAGAGAAAATGAAGAAATTGTTACAACTAGTCAATTAGTTGAATTAATTAAAATGGGTATTCCGGCTCGTGCAAGACGAACAGGTGGGCACCCTGCTAAAAAAGTTTTTCAAGCTATTCGAATTGCGGTTAATGATGAATTGGGTGTTTTAGAAGATTCATTAGAGCAAGCAATTGATTTAATTAATGTTAAGGGGCAAGTTAGCGTTATTACATTTCAGTCATTAGAAGATAGATTGGTCAAAACGATGTTTAAGGAACGAACAAGTTTACCAGAGTTACCACCGGGTTTACCTGTAATTCCAGATAATATTCAGCCAAATTATGCACTAGTTAATAAAAAGCCAATTTTACCATCAGAATTAGAATTACAGAATAATAGGCGTGCACATTCAGCAAAATTGAGAATTATAAAACGATTGAAAAAATAATATTTTATAATAAAGGGGTTACATATCATGGCACAAAATAGCACAGCACGACAAATGCCAAGAGAATATAAAGAAAATCCAAGACAACAACCTATACATAAAAAAACAGTGGGATCACAAAGTGTTGCATTTTCTAGAATTGAAAAATCATTATTTGGTTTAATTGGTGCAATTTCTTTGGTACTTATGCTTATGCTAGTTTCATCTCAGGTAGAGTTGTCTAATAGTAGTCAATTTTTACAAAATATTAACAGCGAAATAACAGCTATTCAAACTAAGAGTTCTGATTTGACACAAGAAGTGAACGAACTTGCCAGTAATGATCGATTAAATAGTATCGCTAATAAAAATGGTCTTAATTTAAGTGAGAGTAGAATAAGGAATGTAACGAAATGAATAATCAAAAGCAACGGATGATAAATGACATGAAAAAGAAACGTAGAAATAGGCAAAGGTTTGGTGTGCTACTAATCCTGGCCGTTTTAGCGATTCTTTTGATGTTTATCATTCGTTTTTCTTATATTGTAATAGGTGGAAAAGTTTCAGATGTTAATTTAAGTAGCCAAACACAGGCACTTTATGAAAATAGTCGAATTGATAAAGCAAATAGAGGAACCATTTATGATGATTCAAATCAACCGATTGCTGAAGATACAACAAACTACTCAATTTATGCAGTTCTATCAAAATCATATGTTGGTGCAAATAACAAAGCGTTATACGTTACTGATAAGAGTAAAGCTGCAAAAGTTATTAGTGATGCGATTGGAATGAAAGAATCTAAAGTTTACAATATTTTGAATGCAAAAAAAGGAACTTACCAAGTTGAATTTGGTAATTCTGGTAAAAACTTATCTTTGGAAACAAAAAACAAGATAGAATCAGCAGATTTAAAAGGTATTTATTTCACTGAAACACAAGCAAGATTATATCCAAATGGTGTTTTTGCATCACATTTAATTGGTGTGACAAAAAGCACTTCAAAAAAAGGTGATTCAACTTTATCTGGTGTAATGGGACTAGAATTAGCATTTAATAAACAATTAAGTGGAACAGACGGGTTAAAAAAGGTCCAAAAAGATAGTTATGGTTACCAACTACCAAACTCAAAGACAAAAACAAAAAAAGTTGAAAATGGAAATAATATTTATACAACCATTGATACAAAATTACAAACGTATCTTGAAACAACTCTAACTAACGTACAAAAAACATATAATCCTAAATCAATGAATGTTGTTATAATGAATGCTAAAAATGGAAAAATTTTGGCAGGAAGTCAACGGCCTACATTTAATGCAGATACCAAAAGTGGTATTTCAAAGATGTGGCGTAATACGCTAATTGAAGATAGTTATGAACCTGGCTCGACTATGAAAGTATTTACAATGGCAGCTGCTATTGAAAATAATGCCTACAATGAGAATGCCGTCTATAAATCAGGTGTTTTAAAAGTGGGAACTAAGATTGTTCCTGATTGGAATACATCTGGTTGGGGTTTAATCACTTATCGTGAAGGTTTCGCTCGTTCAAGTAATGTTGGTATGGCTAAGTTGGAACAAGCGATGGGGCATACTGCTTGGCTTAAATATATTAAAAAATTTGGTTTCCTGGAAAGTACAAATCTGGGATTAGCTAATGAAGCAAAAGGTAGTATTGAATTTCAATACCCAATTGAACAAGCAGATACAGCTTTTGGTCAAGGAATAAATGTGACAACTATGCAAATGATGCAAGGTTTTACGGCATTTGCAAACAACGGTAAGATGATCAAACCAACGCTTGTGGATAAAATTGTAGATCCTAATACTGGAAAAACAACGTATCAAGCTAAAACAACAAATTTAGGACAAGTTATTAAAAAATCAACGTCTAAAGAAGTATTAAGCATGATGCAAGATGTTATCTACAAAAATTATGGGACCGGTAATGCCTTTAAAATTGATGGTTACAAGATAGCTGCAAAAACAGGAACTGCCCAAATTTCGGATCCAAATGGAACTGGATATCTAACGGGTGATGCAAATTATGTCTTTTCAGTTGTAGGTATGGCGCCGGCCAAAGATCCAAAATATATTATGTATGTAACGATGAAACAACCACAAAATATGCAAGGTACCAGTGGTAATGCTATTTTGGCACAAATATTTAATCCATTGATGAAGAGGACTTTAGAAGAAGACAGTTCAACAGCGGTATCAACTGCAAAGACTAATGTAACAGTAGCAGACGTTACAAATAGTTCAACTTCATCAGCTAAAACAAAATTAAACGAACAAAATCTAGATATTGCAGTTATCGGACATGGCAGAACGGTAGCTAATCAGTATCCACCTGCTGGAACGACTGTATTATCCGGACGTAAAATATTGTTATTAACAAATGGTGAAATGATTATGCCTGATTTAACCGGTTGGTCAAAGAGTGATGCGGTGAATGCTGCAGAATTAATGAAACTAAACTTAACGACAACGGGTAGTGGTTATGTAGCAGCTCAAAGTATTAAGGCGAATACAGTTGTTAAAAAATCAACTATGGTGAAATTAACGTTAAAATAAAAAGGTGAATATAGATATGAGAGCAGATAAATTAATCCAAAGTTTAAAATTTAAACGAGTATCAACGGCGATTGATTCAGAGTTAGATATTAAGCTATTAACACAAGATACAAGAGAAGTTGTTGAAGATAGTCTATTTGTTGCTGTTGAAGGTTATACAGTTGATGGACATGATTTTGTGAATCAAGCGGTTGAAAAAGGTGCGAAGATTATTATTGCTCGTAAACCAGTTGATGTACCTGTTCCAGTCGTTTATGTCCAAGATACAAATCGTGCGATGGCAATTCTTGCCGATGCATTTTATGGCGTCCCAAGTCAGCAGATGAGAATGATTGGTGTTACTGGTACAAATGGTAAGACGACTGTTACACATTTGATTGAACAAATTTATCGTGACTTAAATCAAAAAACAGGTTTAATCGGTACAATGTATCGTAAAATAAATGATACACTGTATCCTTCGAATAATACAACTCCAGATGTTATTACATTGCAAAGAACTTTAGCACAAATGAAACAAGAAAAAGTTGAAACTGTTGCAATGGAAGTTTCTTCACATGCGTTAGTCTTAGGACGTGTATGGGGTATTGATTTTGATATCGCAGTTTTTACAAATTTGACACAAGATCATTTAGATTTTCATAAAACAATGGAAAATTATGCACATGCAAAAAGTATGTTATTTGCTCAGTTGGGTAATCATTATACTGAATCAGGCGACTCAAAAGTGGCTGTTTTAAATTTTGATGACCCAGTGGCTCGAACGTTTACTCAGTTTACTTCTGCTCAAATATTATCTTACGGTATCGAAAATGATGATGCCATGATTCAAGCTAAAAATATTGAAATTAAGAGTCATGGAACTGAGTTTGATTTAATTCTTTTTGGTGAAACAACTCATGTTACAATGCAATTAATCGGCTTGTTTAATGTTTATAATATGCTTGCTGCGTTTAGTGCCGCATATGCTGCTGGACTTGATGAAACACAAATTATTAAATCACTTGAAAAAGTGACTGGTGTTAAAGGTCGTTTTCAATTAGTGCCTTCTAAAACGGGTATCAGTGTAATTGTAGATTACGCGCACACACCAGATGGGTTATTAAATGTCTTAGAGACAATACAAGATTTTGCACAAAATAAAATTTATTGCATTGTTGGCTGCGGTGGTGATCGTGATAAAGGAAAACGTCCTAAAATGGCAAAAATTGCTGCTGACCATAGTGATTACCCAGTATTTACTATGGATAATCCTAGAACTGAAGATCCTAAGGAAATTATGGCAGACATGCTGACTGGAATTCCAGAAAATAGAGCAACTGTTATAATGGATCGACACGATGCAATTGCTCAAACAATAAAAAAGGCGCAACCAGGAGATGTTATTTTAATTGCTGGTAAAGGTCATGAAGATTATCAAATTCTTGGTCGAGAAAAAGTGCATTTTGACGATGTTGAAGAAGCATCGGGAGCATTAAATAAAAAATAAGAATTGAGTGAGGATAAGACAATGACTAAACCAGAAATGTTTATACCGTTGGTAAGTGGATTCGCATTAACGTTTATGTTTATGCCATTATTTATTGGCTATTTTAGAATACGTAAACAAGGGCAAATGATTAGAGAAGAAGGACCAAAATGGCATGAGAAAAAGTCTGGTACACCAACAATGGGTGGATTTGTCTTTAATATTGCTATTATTATTACTGCAATTTGGACAGGTATATGGGCTAATTCTATGACACCAGCGATGATGATTATGATTTTCATCTTATTTTTATATGCTATTTTAGGATTTTGGGATGACAGTATCAAATTATTCAAACGACAAAATGAAGGTTTAAAGCCTTGGCAAAAATTATTGGGTCAAATAGTTGGTGGATTAATCTTCACCGTCGTTTATGTCCATGAACATTTGCCACTTGCAATTAATGTCTTTGGTTTTGGTGAGGTCTCAATCGGTATTCTTTATGCTGTATTCATTATTATTTGGCTTGTTGGATTCTCTAATGCGGTTAATTTAACTGATGGAATTGACGGTCTTGTTTCAGGTCAATCAATTATTGCATTCGGTGCATATGCAGTTGTTGCGCAAGTACAACAACAAAAGGATGTACTTATTTTTTGTTTATCTGTCATTGGCGCATTAATTGCGTTCATTTGGTTTAATCATAAACCAGCTAAAGTTTTCATGGGAGATATGGGATCGTTAGCATTAGGTGGTGCATTAGCAACCGTTTCAATTTTATTACACCAAGAACTATCACTCATTTTTATTGGTATTATATTTGTTTGTGAGACGGCAAGTGTTATTTTACAAGTAGCTTCATTTAAATTAACAGGTAAACGCATATTCAAGATGAGCCCAATTCATCATCATTTTGAAATGAGTGGTTGGAATGAATGGAAAATTGATATTGTCTTTTGGACTATTGGGTTAATTGCTGCGATTTTAACGTTACTAGTCATTTTATAAAGGGAGATTTAATTGGAATGAAAAATATTACGAATTATCAAAATAAAAAGGTTCTAGTTGTAGGTTTAGCAAAGAGTGGCTTGAATGCAGCCAAACTTTTAAAAGATTTAGGCGCATTTGTGACTGTGAATGATCATAAAAATATTGATGATAACCCTGAAGCTAAAGAGCTTTTGGCTGAAGGAATCAAAGTGATTACGGGCGGACACCCACTCTCTTTACTAGATGAGGATTTTGAGTTAGTCGTAAAAAACCCTGGAATTCCATATACAAATTTACTTATTGAAAAGGCAATGGAAAAAGGTTTACCTATTATTACAGAACCAGAGCTTGCTTATGAAATTTCTGAAGCGCCAATGATCGGGGTTACAGGAACGAATGGTAAGACAACTACAACGACGCTGATTTCATTGATGTTAAATCAAGAAAGAAAGCAAGGACGTGCATTTGTCGCTGGAAATATTGGTGTTCCATCTGTTGCCGTAGCAAAAAAGGTAACCAAAAATGATATTATTGTAGCTGAATTATCAAGTTTTCAATTATGTGGCATTGATAAATTGAAACCAGAAATAGCCGTTATTACTAATATTTATGAGGCACATACGGATTACCATAAAACTCGAGAAAATTATGTGAAAGCAAAAATGAGAATAACTGAAAATCAAGATTCTAGTGATTTTCTTGTTGTCAATTGGGATTTAAAAGAACTTCGTGAACTAGCTAAAACAAGTTCTGCTAACATTGTGCCATTTTCTAGATTAGATGAAATTGAAACAGGGGCTTATGTAAAAGACGGAAATATTTACTATCAGAATGAATTCATTATGAAATCGGATGAAGTTAATATTCCTGGTGAACATAATATTGAAAATGCGCTTGCAGCTATCGTAACTGCTAAAATTAAAGGTGTAACAAATACTGCTATTCAAGAAGTATTATCGACATTTACAGGAGTACGCCACCGTACACAGTTTGTTAGCGCATGGCATAATCGCAAATTCTATAATGATTCAAAGGCAACTAATATTGAAGCAACTGAGATGGCTGTAAAAGGATTTTCGAATCCAATTATACTATTAGCTGGTGGATTAGATAGAGGATTTACGTTTGAAAAATTGGTGCCTGTACTTAAAGCACATGTAAAAGCAATGATTGTTTTCGGTGAAACAGCTGATTTAATGCGAAATGCTGGAGAAGCGGCAGGTATTACTCAAATTAAGCAAGTCACTGATGTTGTTGCAGCTGTTCCCGAAGCATATAAATTAAGTGATAACAATGATATTATATTGTTATCCCCAGCAGCAGCTAGTTGGGATCAATATCCTTCATTTGAAGTACGTGGTGACAAATATATTGAAGCGGTTGAAAAATTAATGCAAGTAGAGGATAAATAAAATGAAAATTATTGTTTCTGGTGGTGGCACTGGCGGGCATATTTACCCTGCGTTGGCCCTTATTGAAGCGCTAAAAGTAAAAGATCCAACGGCTGAATTTTTATATGTTGGGACTGAAAAAGGACTTGAGAGCCGAATCGTTCCAGATAATGGAATTCCATTTAAAACAATTAAAATTCAAGGATTTAAAAGATCGTTATCAGTAGAAAATATTAAGACAGTCCAACTATTTTTAAAAAGTGTGAAAGACGCAAAGAAAATGATTAAAGAATTTAAACCAGACATTGTTATTGGAACAGGCGGTTACGTATGTGGTGCAGTGGTTTATGCTGCTGCTCGATTACATATTCCAACTATTGTTCATGAACAAAATAGTGTTGCAGGTGTAACAAATAAATTTTTGAGCCACTTTGTTGATAAAGTAGCTATTTCTTTTGAATCAGTTGCAGATCAATTTCCTAAGAAAAAAGTTGTTTTCACAGGGAATCCCCGCGCACAACAGGTTGTAAATGAAACAGAAATTGAAGCATTATCGCAATATGGATTATTAGATGATGTACCAACGATGTTAGTTTTTGGTGGTTCAAGAGGAGCTGCGAAAATTAATCAAGCAATGGTTGAAGCAATTCCTGAATTAAATAAAAAACCATATCAAATTTTATTTGTTACAGGTAACGTTCACTACGATAAAATTATGAATGATTTAAACGGGATAGAATTAAATAAAAATATTGTGATAAAACCATATTTAAATAATATGCCTAATTTATTAAGCCATATTTCTGTCATTTTAGGACGTGCTGGTGCAACAAGTATAGCAGAAATAACTGCACTTGGATTACCATCTATTTTGGTGCCTAGCCCTTATGTTACAAATAATCATCAAGTAAAAAATGCAATGAGTCTAGTTGATAATAATGCAGCTAAGCTTATTACTGAGGATAAGTTAACGGGATCAAAATTGGTCATGGTTTCAGATGAAATGATGCTCAATACTGATGTGAGAAGACAGATGGCTAATAATTCACGTAAAATGGGTGTGCCCAATGCTGCAGATAATCTAATTAAGGTTATGGAAGATTTAATCAAAATTAAAGAATAAGTTAGGAGGCCAAATAAGATGTCAAAAAATAAATTCTTAAAAAGAAAAAAAGCTGAATTGACACCTTGGGAGGCCTTACAAGAGAAAAAAAAGAAGAAAAATAAACGATTCGATTTTTTTGGAAACCCCAAAACAATTAGTGACCGATTACCAAAATTAAAAAAATATCAACATCATGCCCTAAAACAAAAATTAATTATTATAATTGGTTCGTTTCTGATTATTGGTTTAATTGCACTATATTTTATTTCACCATTAAGTAAAATACAAAATATTAGTATTTCAGGTGAAAAAACAGTTTCAAAAGTACAAGTAGAAAATGCTAGTAATTTACACATTAATGATCCATTATCCCACGCGTTTTTTAGAAAAAAAGCTATTTTAAAGGATATAAAAAAAGAATTGCCACAGGTGAAGTCACTAACTGTTAGCCATAATAAATGGAATGGTGTTAAACTTTCTATTAATGAATATGATCTTGCAGGATATATTTATAAAAATAAAACATACTATCAATTATTTTTGAATGGGACAATTGGAAGTAAGAAATTTGACCAACCAGTGGGGAATTATCCTACGTATTCTAAGTTTAATCAAACAAATATATTGCAAAAAATGGTTAAACAATATAAAAAAATTCCGATGAAAATCAGAAATGGAATATCAGAAATCGATTATCAACCATCCAAAGTGAATAATCAGCGAATATATATATACATGAATGACAGAAATAAAATTATTGCTAATATTGATAATTTTGCCGATAAAATGGCTTTCTATCCAAGTATCTCATCTAAAATGAAGAAAAAAGGTGTCGTTGATTTAGAAGTGGGTGCATATTCTTATCCATATAATAAGAAAAGTTAACAAAGTTGGTATGGCCTATGGGATATCCTTTCTAAATCAGGTCTTAATGTGGTAAAATATGAGTACTATATCTTATAAAAAATAATATTAAAAGCAAGCTGTAAGGAGGTTCTTTTTCAGATGGGTAACGCAGGTATATATGTGGGGTTAGATATCGGTACGACATCAATTAAAGTTATCGTTTCTGAATACGTTAATGGTCAATTGAACGTAATTGGTATTGGTAATGAACGCTCACAAGGTTTGAATAGGGGAATTGTAGTCGATATTGATAAGGCTGTAATTTCAGTACAAAAAGCTATTAAACAAGCTGAAGAAAAAGCAAATATTCAGATTCACGAAGTACATGTTGGTATTCCTGCTAATTTATTACAAATTATTCCTTGTAACGGCATGATTGCCGTTTCAGATGAATCAAAAGAAATTACAAATGAAGATGTTGTGAATGTTGCGAGTGCAGCATTAGTTCAAAATTTACCACCAGAAAGAGATATCATTGATATTATTGCTGATGAATTTGTAGTTGATGGATTTGATGGCATTAAGGATCCTCGTGGTATGATTGGTGTGAGATTAGAAATGCATGGATCAGTTTATACTGGCCCAAAAACAATTATTCATAATTTAAAAAAATGTGTTGAAAATGCTGGGCTAACTATCAGAGAAACAATCGTGAACCCATTAGCACTTGCATCAGTTGCGATGTCAGATGGCGAAAGAGACTTTGGTACTGTACTTATTGATCTCGGTGGTGGTCAAACGACTGCTTCAGTGATTCATGATCATAAGTTGAAATTTACATACGTGGACCAAGAGGGTGGCGATTTTGTCACGAAAGATATCTCAGTGGTTCTTAATACATCTGTTGAAAATGCTGAAAAATTGAAACGCAATTATGGATTTGCTAATTCTGAGTTAGCATCAGAAGATGATGTTTTCCCAGTTGATGTTGTTGGACAAAGTGAGCCAATCAATATCTCTGAAAAATATTTAGCAGAGATTATTGAAGCAAGAATCTCTCAAATCTTAGATAAAATAAAAAGTTCATTAGATGCTATCAAGGCGTTAGAATTACCAGGTGGCGTTATCTTAACTGGTGGTCTTGCAGCTTTACCAGGAATTACAGAATTAGCATCAGAAATTTTGCAAGTTCAAGTTAAAACCTACGTCCCTGATCAAATGGGATTACGCTATCCTTCATTTGCACAAGCCTTAGGATTGATTAATTATGCAGTCGAGCAAGATGAAGTCACATTATTAGTGAAAAGTGCAATGGGACTTGATATTGATCAATTAAGTTATAGTATTGTTGAACCAGACAACGAAAAACCTAAGAAGCAAGAAGTAAAAAACAAAGTTAAAAAAACTAGAAAACCAAAAACATCAGGGGATCCATTAAAATCAGTTAAAAACTTTTTTAATGAATTTTTCGATTAAATAGGAGGAAGTAAGTAATGGAATTTTCTTTGGACTCAAGTGAAGATAAAGGCGCAGTAATAAAAGTAATTGGTGTCGGTGGCGCTGGTGGTAATGCTGTTAATCGTATGATTGATGAAAATGTTTCAGGTGTTGAGTTTATTGCATTAAATACTGATGTTCAGGCATTGGAAAGCTCAAAGGCAGAAATTAAAATTCAATTGGGTCCTAAATTGACTCGTGGATTAGGTGCTGGTGCAACTCCAGATATTGGTAGTAAAGCTGCACAAGAAAGTGAAGAAGCAATTATCGAAGCTATTGATGGCGCTGATATGATTTTCGTTACTGCTGGAATGGGTGGTGGAACAGGAACAGGAGCTGCTCCTGTTGTAGCTAAAATCGCTAAAGATCAAGGCATTTTAACAGTCGGAATTGTAACACGTCCATTTACATTTGAAGGACCTAAACGTAGCCGTTTTGCTGCTGAAGGAATAGCTAATCTGAGAGATCAAGTTGATACGTTAGTTGTTATTGCTAATAACCGTTTACTTGAAATCATTGACAAGAAGACACCGATGCTTGAAGCATTCCAAGAAACAGATAATGTTTTACGTCAAGGTGTTCAAGGTATTTCTGAATTAATTACATCACCCGGTTTAATTAATTTAGATTTTGCTGATGTTAAAACAGTGATGGCTGATCAAGGAACTGCATTAATGGGAATTGGATCTGCTACTGGTGAAAATAGAACTGCTGAAGCAACAAAAAAAGCAATTTCTTCGCCATTACTCGAAGTTTCAATTGATGGTGCAAAACAAGTTCTACTTAATATCACCGGTGGTGCTGATATGAGTCTTTTCGAAGCGCAAGAAGCTTCTGAAATTATTTCACAAGCTGCAACTGATGAAATTAATATTATTTTTGGAACGTCAATTAATGAAGACCTAGGTGATGAAATCGTCGTAACAGTTATTGCAACTGGTATTGATGATGTTAAAGAAGAAAAAAAAGCCACAGTTCGTACACGAACATTACCAAGAACTGATGCACCTAAAGCAACATTAGCTGAAAAGCAAGAAGATCGTTTTGACGATTGGGATATTATGCACCCATCAAGTCAACCTGAAGAAAAAAAATCAACAGAATTTGAAAATGTTGAAAAACCAAATTTTGATGTCTTTAAGAATGATATCAAAACTGATGATTTAGCAACAAATAATGATGATAGTTTAAGTACACCACCGTTTTTCAGAAAACGACGTAAAGATTAATTAAATGAATCAATGGGGAGGTTACGGATATTATGGCTTTTGAAAAAATTGGTCGTTTTTTTGGGTTAGCTGAAGAAGATGATTTTGAAAATGATGATTACCAAACCGAAGAGTCTATGCGGACTTCGTCATTGAATCAAAGTAATAAAGTCGTTTCGATAAATGGTAAATATAGTCAACCACAAAAAATTAATTTATTTGAACCTAGAATTTATTCTGATGTTAAGGATATTGCAACGCATTTAATGCAAAATCAAGCAATCGTCGTAAATTTTCAAAAAATGGATGAAGTTCAATCTAAACGGATTGTTGATTTCTTGTCCGGAACAATTTTTGCTATTAACGGAACAATTCAAAGAATTGGCGATAATATTTTTCTTTGTACACCAAACTCATTTACTGTTGAAGGAAATATGGCAGATAATATTTTTGAAAAATTCGAATAAAAGAAAAATCGAGGTATACAAATGATTGAGTTTATTACATTTCTAGCTAAAGTGATTACGTGGGCTTTTGATGCTTATGAGCTAGCAATTATCATTTACGTTTTAATGTCATGGTTTCCAGGCGCTTATAATACGCCGGTTGGCCATTTCTTAAGTAAAATTTGTCAACCATACCTTGCATTTTTTGACCGTTTTATCCCGGCAATTGGGGGTATTAGTTTTTCACCAATTATTGCGATAATCGCGCTAAGCTTCATCCAAAATGGGGTTATGGGACTTCTGACTACTTTGATTCGTCTTTATGTTGGAGGCTAATGATATATGAATGATACAATTTACCAACATTTCAGGTCCGACGAAAAAGAAATTATTGATACATTGTCAGATTATATCGAGCAAGCTAAATCAGAGTACAGGGCAGTTCTAACTCATTTTTTAAATCCTAGAGAGGCACATATTGCGACCTATCTATTAGGCCAAAATGACGAAATTAGTTTAAAATTATTTGGTGGCACGAAAGAAGCTGAACGAAAAAGATTACTTTTTTATCCAGCGTATTTCGATGTTCAAGATAGTGATTTTGATTTACAACTTATTGAAATTAAGTATCCAATAAAATTTGCTACCTTAAAACATGGACAAATTTTGGGAACTTTGGCTAATGCGGGATTAGATAGAGAAGTACTTGGTGATATTTTAACAGATGGTCAGCAATGGCAGGTTGTTGTTGAAAAAAAGATGGCTAATTATTTGATTAGTCAAGTTGATCGTATTGGTAAAATTAAGGTATCACTTGAAGAGATTCCTTTTTCACAAACGGTGAGTGTCACAGATGAGTGGCAATCGCAAAATGAATTAGTTTCATCGTTACGAATCGATTCAGTCATATCAGCTGTTTATAATATGTCTCGACAAAACGCCAAAAATTTAGTTAATTCTGAAAAAGTTAGTTTAAATTGGCAAGTTATTAATAAGCCTGATTATGAATTAGCAGAGTTTGATGTTTTGTCAATTCGTGGTTTTGGACGAATCAAGTTAGATTTTATTGCAGGTATGACTAGAAAAGATAAATATAAATTAGAGTTATCAATATTAAAAAAATAAATTTTGAAGGACGTGCAAAATGACTTTAAGTCCATTAGATATTCATAATAAAGAATTTAACGTAAAATTACGAGGCTATGATCAAGACCAGGTTAATGATTTTCTAGATAAAATTATTAAAGATTATGAAATAACGTTAAAAGAAAATGAAAATTTAACTGAAGAAGTTAAAACTAGTAATGAAAAGTTAGAATACTTTAATGATTTAAAAGATTCTTTAAATCAATCAATTATTGTTGCTCAAGAAGCTGCTGATCGCGTTAAGGTTAATGCTAAGCGTGAATCTGAAATTATTAATAAAGAATCACAAAAGCAAGGTCATGATATTATTGATGAAGCGAATGAAAAAGCTAAACATATTATTGATATGGCTTCAGAAAAAGCTAAAAAATTAGCTGTTGAGACTGATGACTTGAAGAAACAAGCACGTATTTTCCGTCAACGTTTAAAAGTTATGATGGAATCACAATTAGAAGTTGTTAAAAGTTCTGATTGGGACGAAATTTTAAAACAAGGCGAGACAAGCACATATTCTGAAATTCAAGACGTTTTAAAACGTGAAGAAGACAAAGAAAAACGTGAAGCCAAAGAAATAAAAGAATCAGTTAATAATAATGACGATATTGTTGTTACAGAAATTATTGCTGAATCAGATGCAAATGAAGATTCTGAGCAAAATGATCAAGATACAATGGTCATTTTCCCAGATAATAAATAAATTTGAGAATAACAATTATATGATACATTTTTAGCGAGTCGATGATAGTGGAAGGTCGATAATAAGTATTATATAATTTATCATCTCAACGATTTCATTAAACTGAAATGATCAAGTAAGTTTAATCGGCTTCATCTCCGTTATCACGATGATTGAGTGAAATTTAACGTTATATAATGTTAAGTTTCTAAATTTGGGTGGTAACACGAAGACTTCGTCCCTTGTAACGGAGTCTTTTTGTGTATAATGAAATAAAATAACTTTTAAAAGGAGTTTATAATATGAAAATGAAAGAAACCTTAAACTTAGGTAAGACAGAATTTCCAATGCGTGGAAATTTACCAGTTAAAGAAGCAGAGCGTGAAGATGCATGGAGACAAAACGGTGTTTATGAACTAAGACAAAAGTTAAATGAAAAGAAACCAAGTTTCATTTTACATGATGGACCTCCATACGCTAATGGTAATATCCATATGGGACATGCTTTAAATAAGATTACGAAGGATATTATCGTTCGTTCAAAATCAATGATGGGCTTCAGATCACCTTTTGTTCCTGGCTGGGATACTCATGGCCTTCCTATTGAACAACAATTGGTTAAACAAGGTGTTGATCGTAAAACCATGTCAAAAGCTGATTTTCGTGAATTATGTGAAAAATATGCTTTGGAGCAAGTTAATTTGCAACGCGAAGATTTTAAACGTTTAGGCGTTGCAGCTGAATGGGATAGCCCATACATGACTTTACAACCTGAATTTGAAGCTGAAGAAATCAGAATGTTTGGTGAAATGGCTGAAAAAGGTTACATCTATAAAGGTAAAAAACCAATTTATTGGTCACCATCGTCTGAATCAGCATTAGCTGAAGCAGAGATTGAATACCACGATATTAAATCACCATCAATGTATATTACATTTGATGTAGTTGATGGGAAAGATATTTTAGATACAGATACAAAAATGATTATCTGGACAACAACACCATGGACAATTCCAGCTAATTATGGTGTCGCTGTACATCCTGATTATAAATATATCCAAATTAATGCTGATGGGAAAAAATATGTTGTCGCTGAAGAACGTTTAAATATTTTAAAAGAAGAATTTGATTGGGAAAATGTTGAAGTATTAAAAGAATTTTCTGGTCGCGATATGGAATATATGACAGTGCAACATCCATTATATGATCGTACATCATTAGTTATTCTAGGTTACCATGTTACTTTAGATTCTGGTACAGGACTTGTTCATACTGCTCCAGGACATGGTGAAGATGATTTTATTGCTGGACAAAAGTATAAATTACCCGTTGTATCTGTTTTAGATGAAAAAGGTGTCATGAATGAAGATGCGCCTGGATTTGAAGGGATATTTTATGATAAAGCTAATCCATTAGTAACTGATGAATTGAAAGAGAATGGTCATTTACTTAAACTTTCATTCTTTACGCATAGTTATCCACATGATTGGCGTACAAAAAAACCTGTTGTTTTCCGTGCAACGGCACAATGGTTTGCATCAGTAGAGATGTTCCGCGATGATATATTAAAAGAAATTGAAAAAGTTGATTTTAAAAACGAATGGGGTAAGGTTCGTCTTTACAATATGATTAGAGATCGTGGCGATTGGGTGATTTCACGTCAACGTGCTTGGGGCGTTCCATTACCTATCTTCTATGCAGAAGATGGGACACCTATCATTACACCAGAAACAATTGAACATGTTGCTCAATTGTTTGAAAAAAATGGATCAAATATTTGGTTCAAAAATGATGCTAAAGCACTACTTCCTGAAGGATTTACAAGTGAACATAGTCCTAATGGTGAATTTACAAAAGAAGAAGATATCATGGATGTTTGGTTTGATTCAGGTTCTTCACATCGTGGAGTGCTAGGTAAACGTGATAATTTAACGTATCCTGCAGATCTATATATGGAAGGTTCAGATCAATATCGTGGATGGTTTAATTCAAGTGTTATTACATCCGTTGCAACTAATGGAATTGCACCATACAAACAGTTGATGTCACAAGGATTTGTACTTGATGATAAAGGACATAAGATGAGTAAATCGCTTGGGAATATCATTTTACCAAGTAAAGTTATTAAACAATCAGGAGCTGAGATTATCCGATTATGGACAGCATCAGCAGATACATCTTCTGATATCGCTGTTTCAATGGATATTTTAAAACAAGTCTCTGAAACATATCGTAAGATTAGAAATACATTTAAATTTATTTTGGCTAATACAACTGACTTTGATCCAAATGAAAATGCAATTGCATTTGATGAATTGGCATCAGCAGATAAGTATATGTTAATTAAATTAAATACATTTTCAAAAGAGGTTTTGGATGATTATGCTGAATATGATTTCTTAGCAATTTACAAAAAAGTGATTACATTTATTTCAAATGACTTATCAGCATTCTATTTAGATATTGCAAAAGATATCGTTTATATTGAAGCTGAAGATAGTTTTGAAAGACGCTCAATGCAAACTGTTCTATACCAGATTGTAACAACAATGGCTAAGTTATTAACACCTATCTTGCCACATACAACTGAAGAAGTTTGGGACTATTTGAAAGAACCAGAAGAATATGTTCAATTAAGTGAAATGCCAGAAGTTGCCCATTTTGATGGTGAAATTAAAATTGTTGAAAATTGGCAAGCATTCATGAAAATTCGTTCATATGTCTTAAAGGCTTTGGAAGATGCGCGTGATGCAAAATTAATTGGGAAATCATTTGAAGCAAAAGTTATTTTATATGTGAATGATTCTGATAAAGAATTACTTAACGTACTTGATACGGATATCCGTCAACAATTGATTGTTTCTGATTTAGAAATTTTATCTATTGATGATGTTCCAGAAGATGCAACTAATTTTGATAACTTAGCTGTTAAAGTTGAAGTAGCTAACGGTGAAGTTTGTCAAAGATGTCGTATGGTTAAGACTGATGTTGGGGAGGATACTGCGTTACCAACGCTCTGTCATCGTTGTGCAACGATTGTTGAACAAGGTTATCCAGAGGCAGTTACAGAAGGTTTTGAAAATTAAATATTTCAAAAAAGGAATAACGTAGAGTTATTCCTTTTTTTGAGTCAAATTGATTACAATCCTAAAAATATAGCGTAATATGTAAGGTATACAATTATAGTGAGAGCAGGTGTTCAATGTGGAATTAGTAAAAGTACATGGATCAGAAAACGATTTTTTTCTTTTAGATCAAACTAAATTAGAGACAGCATTATCAGATGAAAAATTAAAGAATTTAGCAATTCAAATGTGTGATCGAGAATCTGGATTACACGGTGGCTCAGATGGCATTTTAGTCGTTGATAAATCAAGTCATAATGGTGTTCTAGGTCAAATGAGAGTCATCAATGCTGATGGTACAGAGGCTAGTATGTGTGGAAACGGTTTAAGAACTGTTGGGCGCTATTTAGAAACTAAATTTGGACAAACAGAATTTAAAGTTGAGACAATGCATGCTGATTTAGATGTTAAGAAAGCACCAAATCTTCAGGCAGGCGTTGCAGCTTACAATGTCGAAATTTCACCTGTTAGTTTTGAGTCACAAACGTTACCAATGTTTTTACAAAGACAAACATTGGTAGATGAAATTATTCCTGAATTTTCACAAACGTTAAAGTTTTCAGCTGTCTCGGTACCAAATCCGCATTTAATTACTTTTGTTGATCATACAACGTTACAAGGACCGGAACTTGAAAGAATTGCAACTTATTTAAACGGTGAAAATCCGTATTTTCCAGATGGTGTTAACGTTAGTTTTGTTGAAAAATTAGATAATAAATCAATTTTTGTTAGAACTTATGAACGCGGAGTTGGGTTTACTAATGCGTGTGGAACAGCAATGTCTGCTTCAAGTTTAATGTTTGTTCTGTTAAGTGAAGGTAAAGTGCCATTTGGAACTGAAATTAATGTAAAAAATCCTGGTGGTATGGTTAAAACTGTTGTGCATCAAGATGAGAGTGGCAATTACTGGATGTCTCTAATTGGTAATGCAACTAATGTTGCGAATATAACAATTGAGTTAGCTGATGCTCTGAATGGTGATTTTTCTAAGGCCAAATGGATATCAACTAATGAACAGGATGCTTATTTAAAGTTTATATTAAGTATTATGTAATTTTATGGGGGTAAAAGACATAAATGACTGTCTTTTATCCTTTTTTTAATTTAAAATAAAGGGAAACGCTTGAGGAAATTTAATGAAAAAATGGATCATTGGAATTTGTTTAATGCTGATAATAATTGGCTTTGTTATTTTTGGCATTAGTTATTATTTATTTGAATATGCGGAGACACCAACCAATAAGGAATTTATTAATTCAGAACCTAAAAGTGCTGAGTTAAAGAAAGAATACACTTGGTTAAAACAAGTTAAAAAATTAAATTGGCAGATCAAATCTGAAGATAATTTAAAGCTTAAAGCAATTTATGTTCCTGCAGAAAGTAAAACTAATAAAACAATATTTGTTGCTCATGGATTTATGGGAAAGAAAGAAGAAATGGTCCGCTTTATTCATTTTTATCATGACAAAGGCTATAATGTTCTTGCACCAGATGCAAGAGCACATGGCCAAAGTCAAGGTGATTATATTGGTTATGGTTGGTTAGAGAGAAAAGATAATTTACAGTGGCTTGATAAAGTAATTAAATATAAAGGTACAGATTCAAAAATTACTCTATTCGGTGTTAGTATGGGTGGCGCAACGGTTATGATGTTGAGTGGAGAGAAAAAATTGCCTTCACAAGTTAAGGCAATTATTGAAGACTGTGGCTATACAAGTGTGGCTGATGAGTTAACTTATCAGTTGAAACAGATGTATAAGTTACCTAAAATCCCTATTATCCCTATTGCTAGTCTGATATCAAAAGTTAAAGCAGGTTACTCATTTTATGAAGCAAGTTCAATTAAGCAATTAAATCATAATAAGTTACCTGTGTTATTTATTCATGGTAGTGACGATAAATTTGTTCCGACTGAGATGATTTATCAAAATTATGCTGCGACAAGAGGACCTAAAGAAATTTTCATTGCACATGGTGCTAAACATGCTACGTCATTTACAAAAGATAAAGTTGAGTATGAAAAGAAAGTAACTCATTTTTTAAAACAATATTTTAACTAGGAAAAGTAAAATAACGAGGTTAATTAAATGAATTTAGAAGAAAAAGTTTTATCAGAAGAATTAATATTCAAAGGACATGTTATAGAAGTTGTTAATGAGACGGTTAAACTACCAAATGGTGAACAATCAAATAGAGAAATCGTACATCATCATGGTGCTGTAGGTATATTAGCAATAACGGATGAAGAAAAAATTGTTCTAGTTAACCAGTGGAGAGCACCTATTAGGAAGACATCATTAGAAATTCCGGCCGGTAAAATTGATGGCGATGATCATAATTTAATCGAGACTGCAACACGTGAACTGAATGAAGAAACACGCTATGAAGCTAAACATTTAGCTGAAATATATGGGTTTCATTCAGCATTAGGATTTGCGGACGAATATTTAACGCTATTCTATGCGACTGGATTAGAAAATGTAGATAACGAGTTACCTCAGGATATTGATGAATTTTTAAATGTAGTCGAATTGACGTTTAATGAGGTTCAAGCTAAAATTAAATCTGGTGAAATAACTGATGTTAAAACTATTTTAGCGGTTAATCATTGGGAAATTGAACGATTAAAAGGTGAATTACATGGATGATGAAAAAAAGTTATCGAGAAGTGAATATCAGAGATTACAAGAATTAAAGAATGATCCTGAATTTCGACAAAAAGAACGTCAACGAGTTGAAAAGGAATACCAAGATGAACATCCAACAAGAAGCTCATCTTCAGAACAACCAGAAAAAACAAATAAAAAAAGTAAATTAAACCAATTTTTGAATTGGACAATTGTATTTTTAGTTATTGCAATTGTAATTGTATTTTTAGCTTTATTCTTATTACCTTAGATATTAATAAAAAATGGAGGGTAACAACATGATTTACGGTATTTTATGTGCAATGGAGGAAGAAATTCTTTCGCTTAGAAGTCATCTAGAGAATAGAAAAGACAAAGAAATTGGCGGGATTTCATTTTATACAGGCCAAATTAATGGAAAAGAAGTTGTTTTGGTTAGATCTGGTATTGGTAAGGTACAAGCAGGGATGACAACAGCCCTTTTAATTGCAGAATTTGGAGTAACAGCCGTTATTAATTCTGGTTCAGCTGGTGGTATTGGTAATGGACTTAAAATTGGAGATGTGGTCTTAGCCACAGAAGTTGCCTATCATGATGTTGATGCAACAGCTTTTGGATATGAAATTGGTCAATTACCCCAACAACCAACTAAATACTTGGCAGATACAAATTTAAACGATGCAATTAAAAAAGCGGCTCAAGAAAATGATTTAAGTATAAAACCAGGACTAATTGTATCTGGTGATCAATTTATAGCAAGTCAAGCTCAGACAGATGTCATACTTAATCATTTTCCTGATGCTCTTTGTAGTGAAATGGAAAGTGCCGCAGTTGGTCAGGCAGCACACCAATTTGGTATTCCATTCACTATTGTTAGAGCGATGTCAGATGTTGGCGATGAAGAAGCTGGACAAACATTTGATGATTTTATTATTGAAGCTGGTCAAAAATCAGCACGAATGATTCTATCATTATTAAGCTAAATTAAAAGGAGATAAACTAAATTAATGTCAGGAATATACTTAGATAACGCAGCAACCACACCAATGGCAAATGAAGTCGTTGAAGTGATGACAGATATGATGAAGAGCACCTTCGGGAATGCCTCAAGTACACATCAATTTGGACGTTCAGCACGAATGGTGCTTGATGATAGTCGACAAATTATTGCAAATAGTATTCATGCAAAAGAATCAGAAATCATCTTTACAAGTGGTGGTACTGAGAGTGATAATATGGCTATTATGCAAACAGCTATTCAGAGAAAAACATTAGGTAAGCATTTAATCACAACAGCAGTAGAGCACCAGGCTATTTTAAAAACAATGAAATATTTAGAATCAATTGGATTTGAAGTTACTTATTTACCAGTTAATGAAGATGGTGTTATCAATATAGTCGATTTTAAAGAGGCTTTAAGAGATGATACAATTCTTGTTTCAATCATGATGGGTAACAATGAGACGGGAAGTCATATGCCAATTCATGAAGTTGGTGAGATTTTAAAGGATCATCAAGCTTGGTTCCATACGGATGCTGTTCAAGCTTATGGACTACTGGATATAGATGTTAATGAGGATCATATAGATATGTTATCAACATCAGCCCATAAATTGAATGGGCCTAAATTTTTAGGCTTTCTCTATAGAAGAGAATCTATATTTTTCCCTCCCTTTATTAAAGGTGGGGAGCAAGAAGACAAGAGACGAGCAGGGACAGAAAACATACCAGCAATTGCAGGTTTTGCTAAAGCTGTTTCTTTAATCTCAGATGATGAAAAACAAGTACGACAATTAAAGTATCAAGGCTTCAAAAAGCAAATTATAGCGGGATTAGATGATAACCATATTGATTTTGAAATTAATGGGACACTCTCAGATGATAACTTACAACATGTCTTTAATATTTGGATAAAAGGTATTCAAACTGAAGTATTACAGACCCGGTTAGATTTGGCAGGTATTGCTGTTTCTGGTGGCTCTGCATGTACTGCTGGTAATCTCGAACCTTCACATGTATTAATGGCTATGTACGGTGAAAAGAGTCCGAGAGTCACAGAATCTATTCGATTGAGTTTTGGAAAAGATAATACAGCTGAAGAGATAGATACTTTTATAGTACAATTAGTTAGAATAGTTGGTAGATTGAAAAAATAGGGGGAATTTAATAATGGCATTTGAAAAAAGTATTCAACTTTTAGGAGATACAGTAACTTATGAATTGAGTTCTGATGTAAAAAAATATACGTTAAGAGATTTAGGATTTGCAGAAACTAAAGCAGGTAATTTTCAATTGGAGAGATCTTTAGATCCTAATTCACCTTTCAATAAGGGCATTAAAGTTAAAGTTATCGTTGATAAGTCATTAACTGGATTTAAAATGTCAACGACGACTGCTAATGGACTTAAAGCAGTTAATATATTTCATGGTGAAGATAAAAAAGCTGAAACTGAACAATTTGATTATGTGATTGGTCAATTAATTGATAGGGATGTTTTGAAAAAGGTATTGTCAAAATGACAATACCTTTTTTATTATTATTAATAGTATTTTATAAGGGTATATTAACTATGAAGTATTATAAGGATGTTTTTGTATGTA
This sequence comes from Dellaglioa sp. CoH-56-MRSF-11, assembly GCF_056782135.1. Next base: position 130,722 of record NZ_JBXAYE010000004.1, read on the forward strand.
CGTTTTTAGATTGAAAAGGTATAATAAAGCGTATTCACTATATTCAATAGGAGATGAAATAATGGATTTATATTTGATGAAAGCAGAATCATTATATAAAATATTGATTAAAAAATTTGAAGTATCTTTTGAAGGGTCTAAGGTAGAATTCTCGTTAGATGATTTGTATAGTTTGGGATTGAAATTAAGAAGTAAGAAGTTAATTTCAGATATTGATTTTGAAAAACTTAGAATAGTTGCAATTACTCATGACATAAATAAGTTAGAAGAAATACACCAATATTTTGATGTATTTAAGAAAGATAAAAATATAACAGAATCTGCTCTGGCACAGATGTTAAAAAAATTATCATTTGAAGCAAAAGATTCTGTAATTGATGCAAGTGATTTTAGTGCTTTTAATGAATATATGCACGTAGAACGAGAAATACAACATAGGTTAGAGAAGATAATTCTTAATAAAATACAGAGAGAAAAAAGTTCTTTAACTTTTATTGTAGGAAATGTAGGAGATGGAAAATCGCATCTATTATCTTACATGAATAATCAATATTTTGATATTTTTAAAAAAAATAAAGTATATATACATAATGATGCAACGGAAAGCATTAATCCTAATTTATCATCTATTGATTCGTTAATGGATATTCTCACAAAGAATAAGAATGAAATTGAAGGTTATAAACATGTTATTATTGCTATTAATTTAGGGGTAGTTAAGAGATTACTTCATAAAATAAAGTCAGATTCGACATTAAGTGAAATTACAATTGCATTGAGTAATATAGAAAAAAATAATCAGGAAAATATAGAAGATAAAAAAGTATCAGTGATTTCATTTTTTAATAATGCAAACTTTGAAATTGATGAGACGGGTGTGAACAGCTTATATTATGATCAAATTTTTAAAAAAATATGTTTAAAAGAAGAAAATAATCCATTTTATAATGCTTACAGAAATGATTTAGAAAATGGCTATGATAAAGTTGAACATATTAATTATGAGCTGTTCTTAAATAAGAAAGTCCAAGAAGCAATTAAATATTTATTGATAAGAATTCAAGTTTCTAATGGTATAATCATCTCCACTCGAGATGTATTGAACTTTATTCACGATATTATTATACCAGCAAAGGAAATTAAAAGTAATTACACATCATATTTACCTTATTTATTATTTGAAAGCCAAAATAAGTCTGAGATATTAAAAGCTATTTATTTTCTTGATCCATCACGAAATTCAAATAAAAAAATTGATGAATTTAATGTTGAGGTATACAACTATGATGATGAGTATGTTGATAAAATTGAAGATAAAATTGAAGATAATGAAAGAGCAATTCAAAAAGTTATAGAATCTGTTGGTAAATTAGATACGGATAGACATAAAATTCGAGTTAACACATTTCTTAGAGTTCAATTTTTATTAGATTATCAAAATGAGTTATTTGATAATGAAAATTATTTTTCTTTTCTAAGTATTCTTTCAAAAAATGTAAGACAAATTAAAGAGTTGGCAAAATTGATACAAAGCAATGTATTACGGTGGAACGGTCAAACTGTAAAAGGATTCGCGTTTATAAATAATTTGAGTTTAAAAACTAGAGTTGCAGTGCCATTAAGATTAAACTATGTAGATTTTGAAATTAACAAGTTTGAAATTAATATGTGTTTTAAAGATACAAGTAATGAAGCTGAATATTTTGTTAAAATAGATTTTGAAGATTATGTGCTATTGACAAAAATTCATAATGGATATGTTATTTCTAATATTGAACGGTCAGAGGCAATGAATTTTAACAATTTTGTATTTAACATATTACTGAATACTAATAACAATGAAACTGTTATTGTTGGTAATATAAATGATGGATATCTATATAAAATAGAGAATAATGGGATTGATTATGAAGTATCAGAGGTGAAAATATAATGTCTATTGAATTAGAAAATTTAAAAAAACATTTGGAAATGGATAAAGGAAAGATAAAAAATAATCATCATAAATCAGGACAATTATTACCGTTTATGACCCGTGAGCCAGAGAGAGCAAAATTTGAAAATGGATTTGCACCAATTATAGGTAATTTAGCAAGGATTAGCATTAACAAAGGTGAGATATCAAAGGATACTAAATCCTTTGATAAGGATATAAGTGATGATTTTGATTTATCTAAAATAGGTAATAAAGATAAATTTTTAAAATTATTTTCTAATTCGGCACTTGATGAAATTTATATTCCCAAGTTGCTGGCGTATAAAAAGTCGAACGAAAAAAAAAGTTCAAGTGGAGAATTAAAGATTGCAGCATTTTTAAATTATACACTTGAGCTAGAGAAAAATAATATGTGGATTGAATTTATAAATAAAAAAGATGAGCACAATCTTTATGAAAAAATTATTATAGAAAATTTACATGAACTAACTAATAATAATATAAAAAAAGAAAAATTTGTTTCAATTGGTGACCAAAGTATATTCTTAGATTATTTTAATCATGATTTGAACAATTTTATGAAAAATACAACATTTTTTATGAAAAATATTGATACATTTTTTAGCTACTATTATTTTTTCATAATTAGTCAAATAATAATGAATATTGGAACCTTCGATGAGTTTAATAAAAAAAATATTTTTTTTGCACTTGATACGGAAAAAATATCAGGTTCAAGACCAACAAATGATAGAGGTTATGCTCAAGTTAAAGAAAACGCAACTGATTTGTTAGTTAACGTTGATTTATTAGATTATTTAAATTTATTAGTTCCTAGTGAAAAATTTTATAGTTTATTTCAGTTAACAGATATAAATTTTGAATATTCAATAGAACTTAGAAATAATTTAAGTGAATTTTTAAATGAGTTTTTGGAGGATGATATAAGCATGTCATCTGAAAATAATATAAAGGATAATATAAAACTTTTAAAATTAAAATTAACAAAAAATTTATCCGACGAAACTAAATCTAGATTTTCTAAATCTTTTGAAGCAATAGCAGTAAAATATTTTGTAAAAAGACGTGGTAGACTTGGAAATGTTTTAAACATGACTGATGATACTGTATTGGTGATTACAGCGGGTATAGTTGGTTCAGAAAAAATGCTTGTTAAAGATGTTATTACCGAAATGAGTAATAGAGGAATTTCATTAGATAATATTTCTAAAAGAAAATTAGTAGAAACATATGAAAAAATGAATATTCTTGAAAAATTAAGCGATAGCGGGGATGCACAATATGTCAAACCAATATTATAAATTTTTAATCGAACGGTTATTTAAATGGTTTAAAACCCAAAATATTAGTGCTGGTAGCAGGTATTATTTGAATTTAGATCAAAATAATGAAGTTGTTAGATTCTATAATGCATTTGAAATGAATGATATTATTTCTACTGAAGATTTTGTAATTGATCAAAAGGACGTGCAGTTCCATGGTAAAGTGGTAAATATAAATGGTGTTAACATATTATTTGTTGCAGCAACAGATAAAATGAACTCAGATTTTTTAGTAACACTTAGAAATAGGGTTAGTTTACAATCTGACATATGGAGAAATACGGCACTTTTTATCGTGTGTACTGAAATTCTTGACAGTATATCGGGTGGAGCCATGAATGTTAGTCACGGAAATGGGCCTTTTTCTGTTGATAAAATTAAACACGATTTAAAAAGTGAAATAGAAAAGTCCGGGTTATCGGACGCTAACCAAGTAGTATTAGAAGAGTTTAAAAAGAATATAATTTTGGAAGATTCAATGAACTTAACATTATTAGATTTTGCCAGTATTTTTTCAATTTTAGAAAAATCAGAGATTACTCCGGATGACTATAAAAATATGGGTTATTTTTATGATACACAAATACAAACGTATGATGCTGATAATATTAAAAAAAGATTAAGAGAAAATAAGCAAGATTTTCAAAAGATTGGTGGTTGGCAAGAATATAATACTGTTGAAGATAAAATAGTTAACTACACGCAAGCAGATTTAGAATCAATGAGTATGTTGAAAGAAAAGGATATTTGGATGGATGTCGATTTTTCAAAAATAAAAAGAGGAAAAGAAAAATTAAAAGAATTAAGAAAAGATACAATTATTTATCAATCAGATAAAATAAATAAAGTTAATCCTGATTTAATTATATATGACCGAAGTAGAGAAAATGGTGAAAATAAAAATTCTGTTAAGTACAAAAACAGATTTATTTTAATATTTAAAAATAATATTAATCATGAAAATAATCAATTGATAATAAAACTTCCTTTTGATGATTCTGTGAAGGCATCAAGAATTAATAAAAGTAAGAGCCATATAATTGATGGGAAATCTGCTGAATTTACTGCAGATGGTAATAATTTAAAAATTATTGTAAACGACTTCAATGTGATGGATATATATGGAATTAAGACCTCATATGAACATTCAAAGGCACAGAAATATACATTTCAAATAATTTATTTACCATTTTCTCAAGACATATTTAATAATATATTATCGAGTTATCGTGTAAAAATAACTAAATCTAAGATGGAGATTCAGTTAGAATACGAAAAAAATTATATAATTGGTGGTACAGATTTTATTGATGAGGTTGATTATGATCAGATTAAATATAATGTAATTCCTATTTCAGATGAAGTGGGTGTAAATATTAATTTTGAAAATATTGATTCAGATGAAAGTGAGAATGAATTTAAGCTAGTTAATGAAGGCATTGAAATACCATTTTCAATTTTAGATAATAGTCAGAAGCCGGTTCCCAGAAGTGGTTTGTTTATAGAAAAAAATAGGCGTAAGGCTAATGAAAGTTTAATTTTTGATGGGGCTAAAATAATTAATGGTACAGAAAAATATTATGTCTTTAGTGAAAATAAGAAGTTGTTGAATTATGAAGTAGATATTATTAAACAACAAATATTGTATGCAAAAATAGATGATTCAATTGTCACTAGTATTGAAGTTCAGATACCTGAACAAATAAGAATAGACTATATTCTTATTTGTAAGCTATTAAAAGAAAGAAATACTATTTTAAGTTTAAGTTATTTTGATCAAGAATTATTGAAAGCTCTTAATAAATATTGTGATGATTTTGATGAAGTAATTAATCAAATCTCCGAAGAAAGACTTACATTGGAATTAAAAGATTTATATAAAATGGGTACAGTAGAAATCGATGGGGAAATAGCTTATACACCTTTACATCCAGTATTGATTAAATATCAACTAGAGTTATTAAAAAGGACAGAATTTCAATCTATACCTGAAAATTTTATTCGAACGTTAAATCCAAGTGGATTAGTTCCATATATATCAAAAAATGGGGGACTATTAAAATCAAATTTTGATGATAGTTCGCCTAGATGGTTATTCTTTAATGAATTTAAAAAATCAAAAATATCAGCGATTTCTAGAAATATTATTACTTCTAGAATGTTAGATTTTTATAAGCATTTTCATTATCTTTTTGAAGTAAGTTCTGATTATGCATTAAATGCTTCAATGCATAATATTAACGATGATAAAACAATATTAAAGAGTACGATTGATTTTATGTTAAAACAGCTTCAAAATACTAAACAAGGGTTTAAATTAGAAAATATGCATCCTGTTAATTTATATATAAATAACGATAAAAAAATTCTTAATCCAATATATGACCAATTTAATCAAATTATAACGGCAGCTGATTTTGAAAATTTATTTTCTGAAAAATTTATGGGAGATAAAATTAATGATTATGCTAATGAAGACGTAATTAAAGTATTAAAATCGCGGATTAATATTTATCATAATTTTGTTAGACAACCATATAGTCATGTTTCATTTTATAAGATGGATGTCGAGAGTAATGCCAATAGTTTTAAATCAGATAAGCTGGAAATGAATTATACTTTAGGCGGTCTAATAAGTGGTAAAAAATATAGTCTTGATAAAAAAATGTTTATACAAGGATTCGGTGTAAATATGGATTCAAAATATTTACATCGGCCATTGATCAAATTTATGTATGATTGGAATGCATTTAGTGTAGCCAACAATGCGGAAACAAATGTTTATCAAGCAGGAATTACGAATGTAAATAACATTCCAAGTTTTGAAAGTGAAGATGGTCATTTTGATGATATATTAACGAATATTATGGAAAATAGTAATTGGGTAACGTTATTGGATCCAGATATCAGTTTGGATTATTTTTCGGAACGTAATGATTTATATATTATTCATTATACAGATCAAAGTAACACTTCAAATTATGAGTCAATAACTTTTACAAACCAAATTGAACAATATAGTTTAATTATCAATGATAAGATAGAAAGATATGACAAAACTATAATTAAAAATAAAGAAACAAGTTTAAATATTATTAAATCATTTAACATTATTAATGGAGAATGGCTTCTAAAAATTATCGGAGATAAAACGAATCACAATATAGTGAGGGAAAAGTTAAGTATTATTTCGGCGTATAAAGAATTAATGGGTATTTTAGAAACTGAGAATATTATTTGGGTGCCCATATCGCTAGAAGAGATATTAAGAGTTTCTGGAATGGTTGGCATGAGCCAAAAAGAAGGATTATTTACAGCAAAAAATCTAGGAATGACAGGAGCTACAAGTGATGATCTGTTATTCATGGGTGTTGAAGTAGGAGAAAATTTAAAAATTCATTTGTTTCCTGTCGAAGTTAAAGTTGGACAGAACCATTCGGATGTTATATCTAAGGCAACGTTGCAGGCGGTTAATACGGCAGAAACAATAAATGAGGCGCTGAGGGATGAAAATAAATTTAAATCCGAATATTACCGTAATTTTTTTATGACAATATATTTAGCTAATCTAAAAAAAATGTTTAATAACAAGTTAATAAATGCAGAACTATATAAAAAAATTCAAGATAATGATGATAAGTTATTGAATAATGATTTTATAATTTCAAATGAATTAAACGAATATTATGGCAAGGCTTTCATTGTTTCATTTGGTGATAGAAATGATAGTCGGAGAATTCTTAGAAAGGAATTAGGCGGTAAGAATATAACTGAAATTAAACTTCCTGAGGGTGACGCATACATTTATGCAAGTAAGGGATTAAATGAAATCATCTCAGAAATTAAAAGTGGAAAATTGGGATTTCCGGAAGAAAGCCTTTTAAAAAATATTTTGCATGATGATAGTTATCAAGAAACTATCGATACTGATAAAGGAAAAAATATTATTATAAACAAAGAATTAGATACAGAGTCAGCTTATGAATATTGTGAAAATAAGGATAAAAAAAATTTTGAAGATAACAACGAAATTAAATCTATAAATAGTATAAATGAAAGTCAAAGTCAATATTCGAATATAAATGAACTTTCTGATTTTGAAATAGAATATCCTGAAAATACATTTTCTGAAAAAACTAGAATTAAATTAGGCGTTAAAAAAGGTAGTGTTGATGAAGCTTATTGGGAGTATGGAAATCCAGGGCTTTCAAATAGGCACATGATTATTACGGGTAAGTCTGGGCAGGGGAAGACTTACTTTGTTCAAACATTACTGTATGAGTTGGCTAATAAAAATATTAATAGTTTGGTAGTTGATTATACTGATGGATTTTTGGAAAATCAATTGGATAAAAATTTTGTTAGCAAAATGAGACATGATAATAAAATTCAATTTCACTTAGTTAAAGCGGGGGATAAATTACCTATAAATCCATTTAATCTTCAAGAAATAGATTATGGTGGTGGAACCTTTATTACTGAAGATGTAAATGATATGGCAGACCGAGTATCTCAAATGTTAGATAACGTTTTTGAGTTAGGCACTCAGCAAAGGTATTCATTGAAAACTGCAATAAGTGATGGTTATGCAAGAAACGGTAAATCATTTACCTTTTTACATTTAAAAAATATATTAAGTGACGAAGATGAATTCAAGGATGGGTTAAAAATAGTAGGTAGACTAGATATGTTATTGAGTTCAAATCCTTTCACTTATACTAAAGATTCCAAAAACTGGGAGTCATATTTAAATAAAGATGGAACTATTCATATTTTTCAATTAAAAGGATTTCAACATGATATACAAAAAGTTATTACTGAATTTGTACTTTGGGATTTGTTTAATTATCTTCAAAGTATTGGAAATACAGAAGAAAATCCAATTCCAGTGGTACTTGATGAAATACAAAATTTAAATTTTAAAGATAACTCTCCAACTGTTAAAATTTTAAAAGAAGGAAGAAAATTCGGTTGGTCAGGAATTTTTGCAACTCAATCTATATCAGCTATTAAGGGTGATATCAGTAGTGTCTATAATGCATCTGAGCAAGTTAATTTTTTACCATTGGAAGACCAAGTTAAACTTATTGCGAACACGCTATCTTTAGATAAAGACAGTAATCAACAATATCAATATCTTTTATCTAATTTACAAAAAGGCGAAAGTATTATTAAAGGGCCTATGCTTAATGGTACCAATCAAGTGGTATCACGAATAGAATCTATTAAAATAAGTGGATTTGATGATCGTATAAACTAAGTAAAGTAAATTATGACACACTAGGGTTGTATTAGTATATATTATTGGTATAATAGTACTTACTGAAATAGTGCGACCTTCAAATCGTAGATTTTTTCAGAATCTAATTGAAATGATGGTGATAGTATGCCAGATAATAGTAAAACTCGTGTCGTTGTTGGGATGAGTGGTGGCGTCGATTCATCAGTTGTTGCTTATTTATTAAAGCAACAAGGTTATGATGTAGTTGGTGTCTTCATGAAAAACTGGGACGATACGGACGAAATGGGTGTTTGTACTGCAACAGAAGATTACAAAGATGTTGCTAAAGTAGCAAACAAAATTGGAATTCCTTATTATTCCGTTAATTTTGAAAAAGAATATTGGGATCGCGTATTCACATATTTCTTGGATGAATATAAAAAGGGTCGGACACCAAATCCAGATGTGATGTGTAATAAAGAAATTAAGTTTAAAGCATTTTTCGATTATGCTATGGAACTTGATGCTGATTACATCGCAATGGGACATTATGCACAAGTTGAGCAAGATGCTGACGGTATTATGCATATGTTACGTGGGGATGATAGTAACAAAGATCAGACTTATTTCTTGAGTCAATTATCACAAAAACAAATTCAAAAAGTTATGTTCCCAATTGGAAACATTGAAAAACCAGAAGTTAGAAGAATTGCTGAAGAAGCTGGACTTTCAACTGCTAAGAAAAAAGATTCAACAGGTATTTGTTTTATCGGCGAAAGAAACTTTACAAAGTTCCTTGGTGAATATTTACCAGCACAAACGGGTAATATGATGACTGTTGACGGTGTAAAAATGGGCGAGCATTATGGTCTTATGAATTATACAATTGGTCAACGTAAAGGTCTTGGTATTGGTGGTACGGGTGAAGGTAACGATCCTTGGTTCGTTGTAGGTAAAGATTTAGCAACAAATACATTGATTGTTGGACAAGGTTACCATAATGATTTACTTTATGCCGATTATCTTGAAGCATCAGAGTTAAGTTTTATGGCACCAATCGATCGCTTTGGCAATGATTTCCATATCACTGCTAAGTTTAGATACCGTCAAACTGATGTTGGTGTGACGGTTCATTTAAATGATGACCGTACAGAAGCTACAGTTGAATTTGATGCACCAGTACGTGCTATTACACCTGGACAGGCTGTTGTCTTTTACGATGGCGCAGAATGCTTAGGTAGTGGTATCATTGACGCTGCATTTAAAAAGTCAACTGAGGGATCAAAACAATTACAATATGTTTAAATTGAATTTATAATAGTTAAGGCACAAACAAATATTTTGTTTGTGCCTTTTTATATTTGTGGCATAATATAATAGAGATGAAAAAACGAAGGGGTCTTATTGACTGATGACTAATATATATTTTATTCGACATGGCAAAACAGAATGGAATCTTGAGGGACGATACCAAGGTGCGAATGGAGATTCACCCTTACTTGAACAAAGTTACATAGAAATACAACAATTAATCAAAGCACTTAAATCAATAAAATTTGATGCTATTTATTCAAGTCCTATTAAGCGTGCAAAGGACACAGCAAATTTAATTAATACAGGCCTAAACCAAAATTTGGATGTTATTTTGAATGATAACTTAGAAGAATTTCATTTAGGGAAAATGGAAGGCATGAAGTTTACAGATGTGGCTGTTCAGTATCCTGAGGAACTCGATGCCTTCCGTAATCATCCCGATAAATATGATCCTAAAAATATTAATGGCGAAACATTTCAAGCTTTATTAAAGCGGATGGTTCCAACAATTAAAAAAATTGTTGACCAAAATAAAATAGATGCAAATATTATCATTGTTAGTCATGGTGCGGCGCTTGGTGCCTTGATTCACGATTTATTAGGAGTACCGCTGAAAGACTTCCGTAAACAAGGTGGCTTATCGAATACTAGTACGACTATTTTGGAAACACAAAATGGAACCGAATTTAAATTAGTTAAATGGAATGATACTAGTTATTTGGATAGAATACGCGATGAAAGTGATGTCGTTTAAGGAGTAATAATGGGTAAGAGAGAAGAAAAAGAAGCAGAATCAAAACATATTATTCATCAATTAGTTGAAAAGGTTGAAAAAGAACCTAATAATCAAACGGCTTATTATGAATTAGGTAGTTATTTAACAAAAGTAAAAGACTACCCTCAGGCGGAAGAACTGTATAAAAAAGCTATTGGATATTTTGATGAGAAAAATGAACAAGTTGATTTATTACAATATGGTCTTGGTAACGTGTTTTACGAGGCAGAACTGTATTCTGAAGCAATTCAATCATTTCAAAAAGTAACTAATCAAAAGTTGAAAGAAACAGCTTTTTTAATGTTAGCACAATCATATATGGCTCAAGAGCTGTATCAACAAGCATTAGTATTTGCGATTACGGCTCAAGAAATAAATCCTAAAAATATGGACGCCAACGAATTAATTGGCGATATTTTCTTAGCATTGGGTCAGTTTGAAAATGCTGGTAAATATTATGACTTAGTTCTTAAAATAGATGAAAATAATGCAAAGGCTAATTTTCAACGAGGCTTAGCTAATATGGTTTTAGGAATTGAATTCAATACTTATTTTGATCGTTCAAAAATAGCCAATCAGGCCTATTTTGAGGCACAAAAACAAAGATTAAGTGAAATAGAATCGTTTATAAAATTACGTGATAAATAAAGAGGATGTGAAATAATGGTTGTTCAGAAACTAAATTTATTTAATGATGATCCTCAAAGTGATGAAACACAAGCTTACTTGGTTGGTAAGGTTGCAACCATATTTTTTCAAAGCCAAGATAGTTTTTATAAAGTGATTCTAATTCACAGTATTGAAAGTAATTTGGAATGGCCTGAAGATGAGGTTGTTGTTACTGGTAATTTTGCTGACATTAAAGAGGAATCTACGTACCGCTTCTATGGTCAACAAGTTGAGCATCCCAAATATGGGAAACAATTTCAAACGAGTAATTATCAAAATGAAACACCTACTTCAAAAATGGGGCTTATTACCTATCTATCTGGCTCAGAATTTAAAGGGATTGGGAAAAAGACTGCGGAATCAATTGTTGAAAAGTTAGGAACGAAAACAATTGATAAAATATTAGCAGATGATACTGTACTTGATTCATTAGAATTATCAAACAAGCAGAAAACAACAATATTAGAGACTGTTCGAGTAAATAATGGGATGGAACAAATTATTATTGGATTAAATGGTTTTGGATTTGGTAGTCAATTAGCCGCAACTATTTATCAAACTTATAAAGAAAAAACCCTTGAAATTATTCAAGAAAATCCATATCAACTAGTAAATGATATTGAAAATATTGGCTTTAAAAAGGCAGATCAAATTGCTGGAGAATTAGGATTTGCAGCTGATTCTTCAGGTCGAATACAAGCAGGTATTTTGCAAAGTATCAATGATTTATGTCAACAAGATGGCGATACCTATGCGACTGCAGAGCCGTTGTTGGAAGCATCTTTACGATTATTAGAGAGTAGTCGAAGAGTCAGAATAAACCCTGAGGCAATCTCAAAAGAACTCATTAATTTAGCTAAATCAGGACTCGTTGTCGGTGATGAACAGCGTATTTATTTAAAAAATCTGTATCATGCAGAATACCAAATTGCTGAACATTTAAAAAGATTACTTTCATCGGGGCAAGAAAAAGGTAAGTTAGCAGAAAAAGATATTGATAAAGCAATTCGTAAGATTGAAAAAAAACTTGATATGAATTATGGTGAGTCACAGATTAATGCCATTAGGGCGGCTATGAATTCACAGATATTTTTATTAACAGGTGGCCCAGGAACGGGTAAAACAACCGTTATTAATGGTATCGTGGAGTTATTTGCGGAATTAAATGACTTTTCGCTCGATCTTAGTAGTTATGGAGAAGGACAAACATTTCCTATTCTTTTAGCTGCACCTACTGGGCGAGCAGCAAAAAGAATGACTGAAACGACTGGATTACCTGCCAGTACAATCCATAGACTCTTAGGACTAACTGGAAGAGAATCGAATAATGATGTTGAAACGAAAGATTTAGAAGGTGGCTTATTAATTATCGATGAAATGTCGATGGTTGATACGTATTTATTGAATACATTAATGAATGCAATACCTACAGATATGAAAGTCATTTTTGTAGGTGATAAAGATCAATTGCCTTCTGTTGGTCCTGGGCAAACATTTTATGATTTATTGAAAAGTGACTATCTTGAGCGAAAAGAATTAACGGATATCTATCGTCAAGGTGATGGGTCATCAATAATTTCACTCGCACATTCAATAAAAAAAGGTGAATTACCTGCTGATTTTACACAGAATCAAAAGGATCGTTCATTTTTCGCGAGTCGTGAATTTCAAGTTGAATCAATTATTAAACAGGTTGTTGAACGAGCTAAGAATAAAGGGTTCACTTCAAGTGATATTCAAGTTCTGGCACCAATGTATCGAGGTGCGGCGGGAATTAATCGTTTAAATGAAATGTTACAAAATATTATGAATCCACTTGAAAATAGTAGACAAAAAGAAGTACTTTTTAGAGATCAAAAATTTAGAATTGGTGACAAGGTGTTACATCTTGTTAATAGTCCTGAAAATAATGTTTTTAATGGAGATATAGGTAAGATTGTAGGAATTACATTGGCCAAAGATAGCGAAGATAAGGTAGACGAACTAGTTATTGCTTTTGATCAAACAGAAGTGACTTACAGGCGAAATGAATGGCAAAAAATAACTTTGGCATATTGCACATCTATTCATAAGTCTCAAGGTAGTGAGTTTAAAATGGTTATTTTGCCAATGGTTTCGCAGTATAAGCGAATGCTTAAACGTAATTTACTGTATACCGCAATTACCCGTGCTAGCCAGTTATTGATTTTGCTTGGCGAAGAAAAATCATTTGAAGAATGTGTTGAGAATGAATCAGCCAATAGAAAAACAACGTTATTATTACGAATTGAACAGATTTTTGATGGTGATATTAAAAAAGTTGATGATTCGATTAAAGAGAGCCAACTAGCTAAAAAATCTATTAAAATAGCTCCGCCTGTTCCAACTTTAATTGAAAAATTTATTTTAACTAACGACAATATTATGGATGGTTCAATTGATCCAATGATTGGAATGGAGAATAGCCGACCATAGAAAAAGCCTATATATCTCAATTAAATGAGATATATAGGCTTTTTAGTTAATCCAAAATGGGTATGATAAGACGCTATACTCAATTTCAAAGAAACGGGTTCCTAGGTCTTCACCATCCATTTGACCGTACTCTAAAGAGTCAACGGAAAGTTTAATTTTATCTGATGTAAAATGGTGAACACCTTTTTGGTTAATATGTTTACCAGATTTCAGTAAAATGGCTAGATAGATTAATTTTAGTGCACTAGGTTTTTCAATGATAATTAAGTCTAAATTATTTTTTGTCGGATCTGCCATTGGTAAAATTGGAACACCGCCACCAAAGTAGGGATGATTTGATGTTGTTACAAGAAAGGCATTTTGATAAAATTCTTGATGGCCATTCACCCGGACAGTTATGGGAAATGCAGCTTGTCTTGATAAAGTTCCTAATAGGGCGCTTAAGTAAGTAAGCGATCCTAGATGAAGTTTATTCAATAGTTTCTTTGAACTTGATTGATTTGCGATACTTACTATTTGCGCATCGAAACCTACGCCAACATTATTTATAAAGTATTTTTTTTCATGCCGTGATAATTCGTGCATGACACCTAAGTTTAATAGTTTAGGTGAAGTTGTGTTTAATACTTGTTCAAGAGCTACAAGTGGAGATTTGGGGATACCGACACCTCGAGCAAAATCATTTCCTGATCCTGCAGGAATATAGGCAATTGGGATATCAAATGTGTTCGCATTTTTAACACCATTGATACATTCATTTAAAGTACCGTCGCCGCCAATAACTAGTATAATTTGATTATTGTCTGTTTCGATGGGGTGATAATGTCTGGCGTAATTTTCCGTTAGAAGGGAAGCATGACCAATATAGTCTGTCAGATGGGCCTTAAAATAGACATTTTGAGAAATTAATTTTTTTTCAATAGATTGCCAAATTTGTTTAGCACGACCACTTCCAGCAGACTCATTAACGATAATGAAATATTGATTCATGAACTTCCCTCCTTAATTAATACTAATAATTATAACTAAAATTTAAAAGGATTTAAAGATAAATTTTGATTATATAAAAATAGCTCAATATTCTAATTAGAATATTGAGCTATTTTTGTTAAACGATAACTAACATTGGTAAAATCATTGGTTTACGTTCAGTTTGTTCATATAAGAATTTTTGTAAGTCATCAACGATTGCATCATTAATCATGGCTTCTGTAATTTTATCATTTTTTAATAAGCGACTCATGACACGGAATAAGCGACGACGACCTTGATTAATTAATTCTCCTGATTCGCGCATATAGACAAATCCACGAGATAATAAATCTGGTCCTGCTTGAATTTCATGTTTTTTCATGTCAATCGTTGCAACGACAACAACAAGGCCTTCTTCAGAAAGGACTTGTCGATCATTTAGGACAGCGCTACCGATATCACCAATTCCTGAACCATCGACATAAATATCATCAGCTTCAAAATGACCAGCAATTCGAGCAGAATCACTAGTTAGAGCTAAGACATCACCATTTTCCATAATAAAGCTATTCTCTCTTGGAACGCCAATTTGTTCAGCTAATCCAGTATGAATTTTAAGCATTCTATATTCACCATGGACAGGGACGAAATACTTAGGTTTCATCAAACTGAGCATTAATTTTTGTTCTTCTTGGCCACCATGACCAGAAGTATGAATATTATTTACTTTACCATGGACAACAGTTGCTCCAGCTTCTGAAAGTTCATTAATAACGTGGTTTACACTGATTGTGTTACCAGGAATTGGAGAACTTGAGAAAACAACAGTATCACCAGGTTGAATAGAAACCTGACGATGAGTCCCATTAGCGATACGGCTAAGAGCTGCCATTGGTTCACCTTGTGATCCCGTACATAAAATTAAAATTTCATTTGCGGGTAATGAATTAATATCACGTGCATCAATTAAGGCATCATCTGGAATATTTAAGTATCCTAATTCACGTCCGTTAACAATTGCTGCCTCCATACTACGTCCAAAGACAGCGATTTTACGGCCTTTGGCAACAGCAGCTTCAGCAGCTTGTTGTACTCGGGAAATATTTGAAGCAAAAGTAGCAAAGATAATGCGGCCTTCACCTTTTTCAAAAATTCGTCGAATTGATTTACCAACGAATCTTTCTGATTTTGTAAAATTAGGAATTTCTGCATTTGTACTATCAGATAGTAGACAAAGTACACCATCAGCACCAAGTTGAGCCATTCTTTGAAGGTTGGGCGGCTGATTAGTAACAGGTGTTAGATCAAATTTGTAGTCCCCAGTGACTACAATGTTACCAGATGGCGTTTTGATTGCGACACCTAAAGTATCAGGAATTGAATGAGTTGTTCTAAAGAACGACACACTCGTTTTTCTGAATTTAAGAACAGTATCTTCTTCAATTTCATGCATTTCTGTTGTGGCAAGTAACCCGTGTTCTTCTAATTTTCCTTTGATTAATGCTGAAGCCAATGGTCCAGCATAAATTGGGACATTAATTTGTTTTAATAAATAGGGAATACCACCAATATGATCTTCATGACCATGGGTGATAACTAATGCTTTAATTTTTTGTTGATTGGCAACTAAGTATTGAAAATCAGGAATAACGTAATCAATTCCTAATAACTCATCTTCCGGAAACTTGATTCCTGCATCGACGACGATAATTTCATCTTGAAACTGGATGCCGTACATATTTTTACCAATTTCACCTAATCCGCCGACTGCAAAAACACCAGTCTCGTTATTTTTAACATTTATCTTTTTCATTCAGAAAACTCCGTCATTTTAAATGTAGGGTTTTCCTTTTCATATGCTAAAGCTTTATCTGATAATGTTTCAATGAATTCAATGTTATGTGTTGTTTGGTGACCAACAATACTTTGAGCTTCAATTTCAGAACTTGCTTCAAGGAAAAGTGATTTTGTTTCTTCTCTTTGTGGATTTCTATCTTGTGTTTCTTGATAATAAACTTTAAAAATCATTTGTAAAACTCCTTTAAATTAAATTGATATCATTTTGGTTAAAATGATTTGAAATGGAAATTAGAAACCGAACTGGGGGTTGTCTGCACAACATATAATTTATATTTTATCATATATTATTATTTAAGTATAGAATAGACCGATTTGAATAGACTTATAAAGGATAAAATTTAACAGACATGTTATAATTATGAAAAGTTATCGTATAAGGAAGAGTGGTGTTTTATAAATGTGGTTGGTAGTTAAAATAGTGACTGTAGTGGTTTTAATGATCATCATAATTTTAAATTATAACCGTCTGAAAAGAAATAGACAGATTACTATTCTTAAAAATAAAAGCAAACTTATTACAGATAATGCGGTTGAATTTGCTTTAAATAGACTACATGGTAATGAATATGGTATTAATTCTGAAATACTAAGGGTTACAGAAATTGTTTCAAAGGTTTGGGGTAAGAGGGTCATGGTATTTGAGTATCAATTTCAGATGAAGTCTCCTTCAGAAGAGAATATCGGGAAAATAAGAAACATTTTTTTCAATTTATTTGAAGAATTTGAAATGATGAACCTGGTTAAAAAAAGTGTCGAAGCAAAATCGGCATTTGAAGTAACAGATCTTTGGTATTTAGACGGTATTTTACATTTAGAGGTAGCACATTTGGTTAATGTTGAGACAATTATGTATACTAAAGATTTAAAAAAGGTATAGTTCAAACAGTATGTTTAAAGTGAAATAAAAAGAGTTTCTTCAATAAATTAATTATTGGAGAAACTCTTTAGTTATTTATTCAAGCATAATAGCATCGTTCGGTATAGCAAATGGTTTGTCAGTATTAATATGATCAAAGAATAATATACCATTTAAATGATCAATTTCATGTTGGACTACAATTGCTTCATAATTTTTCAAGCGGATTTTATGTTGTGTACCTTCGATATCAAAGTAACGAAGTGTAATCCGATCAGCTCTTGGCACATATCCAGGGACATCTCTATCAACTGATAAGCAACCTTCACCTTCTGAAAGTGCAGCAACTTGAACTGACTGACTTAAAATAGTAGGATTAATTAACACTTGTTTAAGTGTGGGCTCTTCACCTTCTGGGCCAGGGATTAAGACAGCAGTCATTCGTTTAGAAATTGCTAATTGCGGAGCTGCTAAGCCAACACCTGCGCGTAGATGATATTTTTCAGCTATTTCTTCATTTTGACTATTCTCTAAAAATTCCATTAAATCATGTGCGAGTTGTTTATCATCATCTGAAAGCGGAAAAGTCATTTCGCTTGAACGATTTCGTAAAATTGGATTACCTTCACGAATGATATTTTTCATTGTTATTTTAATCAAAATAGTACCTCCAAATTAATATTCTACGGTACATTGTAGCATAAAATAATCATATCTGTAGGCCATTTGAAAATTAATAGTTATGTTTCATTTCTTTTAGTTTTTAATGGATTGCTGTAAAATGAAACATAGTAATTACTTTCAAGTATATTGAAAGTATTAGTTGAAAATTAATTCAATAATTAAATAAAGTAAAAATAAAGGGAGTTTAACACACTAAATTATGAATAATAAAATTGATTACCCATTAGAAGCACATTGGACTACTGAAGAAATTATCTCTGTCAGTGAATTCTATAAAGCAATAGAATTAGCAAATTCTACAGGTATTGATCGAGAAGAATTGCTTTATAATTATCGTGAGTTTAAAAAAATTGTTCCTTCCAAAATGGAGGAAAAACAAATAGGCAGATCGTACGAAGATGAATCAGGTTTTAGTATTTATCGTACAATGAAATTTGCAAGAGAGAGTACAAGGGACGTTATTAAAATTAACCAATAGGGAGGTTATGATTTGAATATTGATGAGGTTAATTATCAGGTTAAAAGTTGGCTGACAGAGGCACGTGAAAATATTATTCATGCATTTGGAAATCCATTGTCTGTTGAAACAAAAAGTAGTCGAGTTGATCTTGTAACTAATATGGATAAACAGACTGAAAAATTTTTAGTAAACAAAATTCGTACCTTTGATCCGAAAGCCAAAATTTTAGGTGAAGAAGGTTTTGGGGATGATGTAACAAATTTAGATGGTACTGTTTGGATTGTTGATCCAATTGATGGCACAATGAATTTTGTCAAACAGAAAGATCATTTCGCGATTATGATTGGTATTTATGAAAACGGTATTGGAAAATTGGGATTCATTATGGATGTAATGAATAATGTTTTATATTCTGGTGGGCCAGATAGGGGCGTCTTTGCCAACGATAAAAAACTTGAAAAGCCTGAAAATATAGCACTTAAGGATGGCTTGCTAGGTTGTAGCTCACCTATGTTAATGATGGACTATAAGCATTTACAATCAATTGTTCAACATAGTTCAGGTGCTAGGGTTTATGGAAGTGCCGGTATTGAGTTTGTTCACATATTACGTGGACAAGAAATTGGTTATGTTTCTCACTTAAAACCATGGGATTTTGCAGCCGGTAAAATATTGGCGGAAACTCTTGGTATCACCGTGAAAACAATTGACGGGTTAGAGCTCGATATGTTACAATCAGCAGATGTATTAATAGCAACGGAAAACGCACAAGAGGACATTTTAAAACTACTAAATAGTTTTTAGTAGAATCGCGTTGTGGCTGTGACTAACAAGTCGCAGTTTTTTTATGCGATTTATTTATGAAAAAGTATGAAAACTTTTAGTAAGTGTGTTAATTGTCTGCTATAATAGTGAACTGTAGTTATTATTCGTAAAAATATTAAGGCTCCAACGAAAGGAAGAACAAACTTGAAAACAAGAGATGACATTCGTAACATTGCGATTATCGCCCATGTCGATCACGGTAAGACGACATTAGTTAATGAATTATTAAAACAATCAGATACATTGGATGGCCATTCAGAAATTAGTGACCGTGCCATGGATACAAATGATATTGAAAAAGAACGTGGTATTACAATTTTATCAAAAAATACTGCTGTTAGAGTTGGCGACAAACAAATTAACATTTTAGATACACCTGGACATGCCGATTTCGGTGGTGAAGTAGAACGTATCATGAAAATGGTTGATGGTGTTTTACTTGTCGTTGATGCTTTTGAAGGAACAATGCCTCAAACACGTTTTGTTTTGAAAAAAGCTTTAGAACAACAATTAGTACCAATCGTTGTTATTAACAAAATTGATCGTATGGGTGCTCGTCCACAAGAAGTTGTTGATGAAGTTCTTGATTTGTTTATTGAATTAGGTGCTGATGAAGCACAACTTGATTTCCCTGTTATTTATGCTAGTGCATACAATGGTACATCAAGTATGGATCCAGATATCGAAACTCAAAAACATTCTATGGATGACGTTTTTGAAACAATTATAAATACAATTCCTGCACCAGTTGATAACAGTGACGAACCATTACAATTCCAAGTTTCAATGTTGGATTATAATGAATATGTTGGTCGTGTTGGTATTGGTCGTGTGTTCCGTGGAAAAATTGCTGTTGGTGATCAAGTTTCTGTTATTAAACTTGACGGCTCAGTTCAAAACTTCCGTGTTTCAAAACTTTTTGGTTTCTTCGGTTTAGATCGTGTTGAAATTAATGAAGCTAAAGCCGGTGATTTAATTGCAGTTTCAGGGATGGATGACATCTTCGTTGGTGAAACTGTAACACCAAGTGATCATCAAGAAGCATTACCATTAATGCGTATTGATCCACCTACACTACAAATGACATTCAGAACGAATGATTCACCATTTGTTGGACAAGATGGTAAAAACATTACTGCTCGAAAGATGGAAGATCGTCTTAAATTACAATTGCATACTGATGTTTCATTGAAAATTGAAGATACAGATTCTCCAGATGCTTGGGTTGTTTCAGGTCGTGGAGAATTACATTTATCAATCTTAATTGAAACTTTACGTCGCGAAGACTATGAAATTCAAGTTTCACGTCCAGAAGTTATCTACCGTGAATTCGAAGGCAAGATGCAAGAACCATTTGAAAGCGTCCAAATCGATACACCTGATGAATATTCTGGTGGTGTTATTGATACAATGGCTCAACGTAAGGGTGAAATGATTAACATGGAGACCGGTAATAACGGCCAAACTCGTTTAACTTTCTCAGCTCCTACTCGTGGTTTAATTGGATATGATTCACAATTCCTTTCAATGACTCGTGGATACGGTATCTTAAATCATACTTTCTCTGAATACAAACCAGTTATCCGTAACTGGGAACCTGGTCGTCGTAATGGCGCATTAGTTTCTATTAATTCAGGAAAAGCTACAACATATTCAATTATGAGTATTGAAGAACGTGGAACAATTTATGTAACACCTACTACTGATATTTATGAAGGAATGGTTGTTGGACAAAGTAGCCGTGAACGTGATATTTCTGTAAATATTACTAAAGGAAAAGCTATGAGTAATGTTCGTTCTTCTAATAAAGATCAAACAGCCTCAATCAAGAAACCAACTATTCTTACTCTTGAAGAATCATTGGAATTCTTGAACACGGATGAATTATTAGAAATCACACCAAATAATTTACGCTTACGTAAACGTATCTTAGATACAAATATGCGTGAAAAAGCTCAAAAACAACATAAAACAGATTCAAAAAAAGGTTAATTTAAAAAGAGTTGAAAATGATTAAGTTCATTTTCAACTCTTTTTTTTAATCATGATAAATAGTAATATGGTATACTATTAGGAGTCACGAGAGAATAAAATCGATGAAAAACAACATTTCTAAAGAAAATGTGATGGTCACTTTGCAAGAAAATGTAGATAAAATAAATAAATTTATCTGGAAACAGCGAAATACATTTTACTAGCTTGGTTATGTTACATTTTAAGAAGTAGTTGATACTTAATTGTTCGTTTTTCTCGTGAAGTAGATTTTGTGTTGGAGTGTGCTCTGTTTGAAGAAAAAACTGAAAAGAAGCAGATAAAGAATCTTGAAGTAACTTCGAATAGACACTTTAGTACTAAATTTGAAAAAATGAAGAAATAAGTTGGATTAAAAATGCAAATTTTAAAAAGAATAACACAAAAATTACAATATCTTGATTATTTTATTTTTATACCGTATATCATATTATCCGGAATTGGTGTGGTCATGGTTTATTCTGCTAGTTCATATAAGGTTCAAATGGCGGGTGGCGATCCAACGACATATTTAAAAAAACAATTGCTTTTTGCCATTTTAGGATTGCTAGTTGCTTTCCTTATATATTCAATGAAGGTTAATTTTTTTAAAAGTTCTGGATTTATAATATTATTTGGTGCAGTGTCCATTCTGCTACTTTTATACGTAGTACTTAGCGGTAAAACAGTTAATGGTGCAGCAGGATGGATTAACTTTGGCTCTTTTAACATTCAGCCCGCAGAAATCAGCAAGATTTTTTTAGTCTTGTTTATGGCGCAACAAGTTGCATTCCGTGAAAATAAAGAATTAAGTTATGAGGGTAGAAATAAACGTCGTTTTATCTATGCGATTGCAGTAGCCTTACCACTCATTTTAATTTTGGTTGAACCAGATGTGGGTGGGTTTATTATTAATTTTAGTGCAGTATTAATCATTATTTTGGCTAGTGGGTATTCAATTGGAATAACTTCTTTAATTTCTGTTGGTGGCATGGGTACTTTAATGATATTATTATCAAAATTAAAATCTGTTTCTCCAGATTCTGGTGGTCCATTAGCATATATGGCTAAAAGATTTAGTGGATTCAATGATCCGTTTAAATATCAGCAATCAACTGGACAACAGCTGGTAAATTCATATTATGCATTAAGTAATGGTGGTATTTTTGGTGCAGGACTAGGAAATAGCATCCAAAAACGAGGCTATCTACCAGAACCGTATACTGATTTTATATTAGCAATTACAGGTGAAGAACTTGGATTATTGATGGTATTTTTTATTTTAATATTACTTTTCAGTATGATTGGACGAATTATCTTTATTGGTTCTAAAAGTAAAGAAACTTTCCATTCACTTTGTTGTTATGGAATTGCGACGTTTATGACAGTGCAGACTGTATTTAATGTTGGTGGTATATCAGGTGTTTTACCAATAACAGGTGTAACATTTCCATTTCTTAGTTATGGCGGATCAAGTATGCTTATCTTGAGTTTCTGTGTAGGCTTAGTTTTAAATATATCAGCTTTAAGAAAAAAGGAATTACTAAATAATAAATAAAAAGGGGGTCATAATCAAATGCTTGACGAAGAAAATGGGACTAAGTTAGTTATACAAAAAAGACAAGGTGTCATTGTGTTTTTATACCATATGAAGCAAATTAAGCAGTTGAAACGATTCGGTATTATTCAATATATTTCAAAAAAAATGAAATATGTTGTCATTTATATGAATCAAGAAGACCTACCCGAGACGATTAAGAAAATTCAAAATTTAAAATTTGTTAAAAAGACAGAAGTATCGCATCGCCCTGATATTGATATGGACTTTGGGTCTCGAATGGGTGAAAAAGCATTTAAATTAACAGATGAAGATCAAGAAAAATTTAAAAATAAAAGTGAGTAAAGTATATGAGAATAATTTCAGGTGAATATGGCGGAAGAAAATTAAAAGCAGTTCCGGGTATGGCAACAAGACCTACAACGGATAAAGTTAAGGAATCAGTGTTTAATATTATTGGTCCTTATTTTGATGGCGGTAAATCGTTAGATTTATTTGCAGGTAGCGGAGGGTTAAGTATCGAAGCTGTTTCTAGAGGAATCTCGCATGCTTTTCTAATTGATAGACAGTATCAAGCAATTAAAACAATTAATGATAATATTGCTATCACAAAGGAAGAAGATAAGTTTACGGTCTATAAGCAAGATGCCGATAAAGCAATTGGACTATTAAAAGGTAAAGAAACATTTGATCTTGTTTTTTTAGACCCACCTTATAAGACCCAAGAAATAATTGATACGATAAAAAAAATAGATAGCAGCGAGTTGTTAAATAATCAAGCTTTAATTATTTGTGAAACAGATCAATATGCTAACTTACCTGATGATATTTCTGGATTCAGGCTATTTAGGAGACAAAATTATGGAATTACACAGGTAACGATTTATCAAAAGGAGAACTAAAATGAATGCAGTTTTTCCGGGAAGTTTCGATCCATTAACTAATGGACACTTAGATATTATTGTTCGATCAAGCCAAATTTTTGATAAAGTTATTGTCGCAGTTATGACTAATACTAAAAAGAAGTCATTGTTTACAGCTGATGAAAAGGTAGATTTGATTAGTGAAGCTACCTTTTCATTAGCAAATGTAGAAGTAGTTAGTGTTGAATCAGATTTAACGATTAACTTAATGCACCAATTAGATGCTAAAATAATTATTCGTAGTGTTAGAAATAATAGGGATTTTGAATATGAAAAAGATATTGCATTGATGAACAAAGAGTTAGATGAAACAGTGGAAACTGTATTGATGCTTGCTAATCCTAAATACGCACATATTTCCTCAAGTTTAATGAAAGAAATATTTAAATTTGATGGAGATATTTCAAATATGGTACCTAATCATATAAAAGTAGCTATGATTAAAAAATGTCATGAAGTAATTAGTAAGGAAGATTAACTTAAATAAAATGAATCATCATTAAAATACGTGATAATGATTTAAGGAAAAAAACGAATTTCATTTTAAATGAAATTCGTTTTTTTGCGTATTTAAATATAAGAGGGAGGTGGATAAGATGGATCAAATAAAAAAAATTTGAATTGAATATCGAAAAATTATCATTATTTGTGTGGTATCTGTAATAGCATTGACCATTTTTTCAATAGTTACACAACATAAAAGTAGCAAAACAGATGATATGTTAGTTAATAGTATTACTAGTACGTCGTCTAGCTCGGAAAAAAATATATCAAGCCATTTAGAAACCTCAAATGGTGGGAAAATCGTTGTGGATATCAAAGGAAATATAAAAAAACCAGGTATATACACAATGAAAACAGGAATGAGAATTAGTCAGGTAATCGATTTAGCTGAGGGATTTTTATCTAACGCTGATCAGAAACAGATTAATTTAGCTCAAAAAGTAACAGATGAGATGGTTATATATGTTCCGGCAAAAGGGGAAGTAAAAGAAAATAAAGTAGCAGCTACTACTGCCCAAGGATCTTCTGTTATGGATGCAGGGTCTACTACAGGAACTCAGGATAAATCGAATGATGAATCAACGGTTAATTTAAACACCGCAACGAAAGAACAACTGCAAGGGTTGACTGGAATTGGACCAAAAAAAGCAGAACAAATTTTACAATATAGAGAAGAACATCAATCGTTTAAAACTACGGATGAATTAAAAGAAGTTGGCGGCATCGGTGATAAAACATATGAAAGTCTAAAGGACTCATTAGCGGTCTAACTTTTTTTAAAGATTTATTTTTGATATACTATAAAAAAATGAAAGAAGGAAATACCTAAATGCCTGATAATAGAATTCCTTGGGATCAATATTTTATGACGCAAGCTGCATTACTATCATTAAGAAGTACATGTGAAAGATTATCTGTTGGTGCGATACTTGTTAGAGATAAACGGATTATTGCAGGCGGATATAACGGCGCTGTTTCAGGGGATGTACATTGTATAGATGAAGGTTGCTACCTTGTAGACGGACATTGTGTACGAACGATTCATGCAGAAATGAATGCAGTTTTACAGTGTGCAAAGTTTGGCTCAGCGACAGATAATTCAGAAATTTATGTGACAGATTTTCCTTGTTTACAGTGTACAAAAATGCTACTTCAATCCGGCGTGAAAAAAATATATTATTTACGTAATTATCATAATGATGATTATGCCATATCACTATTAGAAAGAAATAATGTTATTTTTGAGCAAGTAAAAGTTGATAAAAATTATATTGAAGAAATTGTTCTGAATAAAATATTTTCAGAATAAAATCAGTTGAAGCAGTTGATCTATTTTTTGCGACGTTAGTTATTGGAATAACAAGTTTATATGTTGTAAATTACAATCCTATTTGGATTATTTTCGCTATCGTTATTTTTATACGAATTATTACGTTAAAACGTTCGATAACTTTTTATATTTGTTGTGTCTGTATTTTAATTTTTGGTATTTATTTTTACAGTAATGCGAAGGAAAGCCAGAAGCAAGTTGTAGTTGAAAAAGAGGTACAAAATGTTAATGTGAAAATTTACCCTGATGATTATTCAATCAATGGTGATTTGGTTAGTTTTGATGGACAAATAATTTCTAATTCACAAAAAATTCGAGGATTTTATAACTGTAAGTCACAAAATGAACTCAATAAGATTAAACATAATAAACACACTAAAATTATAAACGTTGATGCTAAGCTACAAAAAATTAAATCAGCGACAAATGAAAACGAGTTTGATTATCAAAGTTTTATGCGAACTAAATCAATTTACAATAGTATGACTATTATAAAAGTTAATAATAGTGAAAAAAATGTCATGAATTTATCGCTTGAATCCGTGATAAGTAAGTTACATGAATTACGAGCAGAATTAAAAAGTTATTTTAATTCTTTATCCAATCCGTTAGATAAATTTTTGAATGCTTTGGTAATTGGTGATAAGACTCAGGAATTCAATCAGGATTTAGCCTCTATAAGACAATTAGGATTAATTCATTTATTCTGTTTATCGGGTTTACATGTATATTATTTTGTGATGTTAATAAGAACGTTAGGAAATAGACTATTAATCCCACGTGAGACAGTAGCCAAAGGATTACTTTTTTTACTTCCATGCTATTTAGTTATTGCAGGGGAATCTAGTAGTTTACGACGTGCAATTTTTATGTGTATGGTTCAACTTATTTGTGAACTAATTGATAAACCTGTCCAAGGGATTACGGTTTGGTGTTTCGCTTTGTTAATAGGATTGGTGATTGAACCACAAGTACTGTTCACATTTGGCGGTCAGTTGAGCTATCTAATGTCATTACTACTAATCTTTATGGAGAATAAAGGTACTTTTGAATCAGGTATTTGGCTAAACTTATTTAGTTTGCCATTTATTTTTTTCAACGTTTATCAGTGGAATGTTCTATCAATTGTACTTAGTATTTTTATTATTCCTATTTTTGAATTCTTAATCCTACCAATTGTAATTTTTGGAGGAATGGTTGGGATTCATTTTAAGGTTGTTATGGATGGGATAAATACTGTATTAAAAACGTTTATTTATTTTTTTGATGAACTAGCACGTTTACCATTAACGATAACGTTTGGTAAACCCAGTTTAAATATGTGCATGCTATTTTTCATGTGCACCTTAACATGTTTTTTACATCCTTCGTGTATTAAAAGATGGGCAATATTAGTTAGTTTCTATGTTATGGTATTTCTATGGATCCATTTTCCAATTCGGCAAGAAGTCGTTTTTTTTGACATTGGTCAAGGGGATTCAACATTGATAAGAAAGCCGTTTAATAGGCAAATTACATTAGTAGATACAGGCGGTAAAGTTCATTTTAAGATGGATAGCTGGCGAACTAGAAAGGAGTATCAAACTTCTGGTGAAAAAATTATTACTAATTATTTATTAAGCAAAGGAATCAGTCATATAGACTATTTATATTTGACGCATCAAGATGCAGATCATATAGGTAATTTTCCGTCTATATTAACCAAAATAGACGTCGATAGAATGATTGTTCCATCTGGAATGGAACAACTGCCACAATTCATTAAAAAAATAGAATCTACTCGACCGCCTAAAATGGTGATACCTATGACAGATAATAGTAAAAAACAGGATGCTGAATTGATGATTCTACATCCTTTTAATCAAGGTATAGGAAAAAACGAAGATTCTCTTGTTTTATTTGGAACAATCGGGAAATATAGCTATCTTATTACTGGCGATTTGGACCGAGCTGGTGAAAAAAAGGTTATTCAAAAATATCCCAATTTACAAATATCAATTCTTAAAACAGGTCATCATGGCAGTAAAACTGCGACTGATCCAATATTTATTGATCAAATAAAACCGAAGTTAGCGGTGATTTCTGCTGGTAAGAATAATAGATATGGCCACCCACATCAAGAAACATTAGATACTTTGAAAAAATATCGAATACCGTTTGTTAGTACAGCAGAGCATGGTATGATAAGAATCAGCAAGTTTCAAAATTATAAAGAAAAATTAGAAGTTTTTAACAATGAAAAGAGCTGATAAATATGAATTCACAGGCAATAATTTCAACGTTATCTCTTGAAAATGTGAAGCCAGTAAATCTTGTCTTAGGTAATGAGACTTATTTAATGGAAGATGTAAAAAAAGCATTTACTGAGTTGATACCTGAAGAAGAGAGAACGATGAATTTAGGTAAATATGATATGGAGGAGGTTCCGTTGGCTAAAGCATTAGATGATGCGATGTCTGTTCCTTTTTTTGGTGATAAGCGCTTAATTTTTATTCAAAATCCTTTTTTTCTAACGTCAGACACTAAAAAAAGAAAAATTGAACACGATATTGATGGTCTTTTATCTTATTTAGCTCATCCGGAACCAACAAGTATTGTAGTTATATTTGCGCCTTATAAAGAATTAGATGGTCGTAAAAAGATTAGTAAGATGCTTAAAAAATTTAGTCTAGTTATTGATAATCAACCGTTAAATGAGCGTGCAACGCGACAGTTTATAGCCCAAGAGATGGCTAACAAATCATTTGAAATAGATGAAAACGCTTTGGAATTATTTCTAGAAAGAACCAATACAGAATTATCAACAATCATGAATGAATTGCCAAAGTTATTTTTGTATAATTTTGAAACCCACCGAATTACATTATCATCTGTTGAAAATTTAGTTTCTAAAACTTTAGAACAAAATATATTTGATTTAGTAGATGTTGTTATTTCAAATAATATTGAAAAATCAGTAACGTTGTATCATGATTTAATTTTACAAAATGAAGAGCCAATTAAGATAAATGCAATATTATTGGGACAATTTAGATTATTATTACAAGTGAAAATTTTGCAAGATAAAGGTTACTCACAAGGAGATTTAGCTAGTGTTTTAAAAGTGCATCCTTATCGAATTAAGTTGGCACTTCAAAAGATAAAGAAATTTAATAGAAGTGATTTGAGGAAAATTTATTTAGCGTTAATTGATTTAGAAAAAGCAATGAAGACGACACAACAAGATCAAGAAGGATTATTCTCATTATTTATGCTTCAAATTAATCGTATAGATGTATAAAATAAAAAATACCCAGTAGATTATTAATCTACTGGGTATTTTTCTGAAAACTTATTTAGCGTAACGAGCAGCCATACGAGACTTATCACGAGCAGCTTTGTTTTCTTTGATCAAACCTTTAGAATGTGCTTTGTCGATTGCAGTAATAGCAGCTTTGTATAAAGCATCTACATTATCGGCACCAGCAGTCTTAGCTTGTTCAAACTTCTTTACAGCAGTACGCATTGTGCTTAATTGAGCAGCATTTTTAACGTTTGCTTTTTCATTCGTTTTTACACGTTTAATTGCAGATTGAATAATTGGCATTTAAGTCACCTCCACTTATCATGATCACCTTATTGGTTCTCAACAAATATTTCAACAACCATTATTATACCTAACCAAATTAGTTAATGCAATGAAAACTTGTAAAGGATTTTTACTTGATAGTAATAATTAGATAAGAGAAGTTATAAAAAACTTGCAATATACTCTAAATTTTAGTAAGGTTAGATTTGTTCCAAGTAACCTTTAACTTAGTTTGTTGACGTCTCACCGACGACTTACTCGGTTTTAGGCATTTAGATTCAGAAAGGTGGGAAACACTAATGGCAATTACAAATGAAAAGAAAACAGAAATTATGAACGAATATGCTCGTCAAGAAGGCGATACAGGTTCTGCTGAAGTACAAATCGCTGTACTTACTGCAGATATCGTTGAATTGAATGCACATATCGGCGTTCATAAAAAAGATTTCGCTTCACAACGTGGTTTGATGAAGAAAATCGGACATCGTCGTAACCTTTTAGCATATTTACGTAACAAAGATATTCAACGTTACCGTGAATTGATCCAACGCTTAGGTCTTCGTCGTTAAAACTAAAAGCAAAACTCTTAATAAGAGTTTTGCTTTTTTTATTTTTAAAATTTAAGATATGTCTACTATAAGTGAGTTAAATGTAAAACGTTCATAAATTTTATGGTATAATTGAGATTCAAATAAAGAAAAAGAAGGTTTTTTTCAATGGACGGATATAGAGTTGCGGTTGTCGGTGCTACAGGCGCTGTTGGAACACGAATGATTCAAATGCTAGAAGAAACAAGTTTACCCATCAATAGTATTAAATATTTGGCATCTAAACGTTCTGCAGGACAAGTATTAAAATTTAAAGGTCAGGATGTTATCGTAGAAGAAACAACATCTGATTCTTTTGAGAATGTTGATTTGGCTCTATTTTCTGCTGGCGGTAGTGTATCTAAAAAGTTTGCACCTGAAGCAATTAAACGTGGTGCAGTTGTTGTAGACAACACTAGTGCGTTTAGAATGGATCCTGATGTCCCACTAGTAGTTCCTGAAGTTAATGAACAGGCACTTTATGAACACAAAGGACTAATTGCTAACCCAAATTGTTCAACTATCCAAATGGTAGTTGCACTAGAACCAATTCGTAAAAATTACGGTTTAAAGAAGGTTGTTGTTACAACAATGCAAGCTGTTAGTGGTGCTGGAAACTTAGCTATTCAAGAATTAAAAGATGAAACACAAGCTTATCTTGATGGCGAAGAGATGGAAGCAAAGATTTTACCAGCTTCTGGTGATAAAAAGCATTATCCAATTGCATTTAATCCACTACCACAAATTGATGTTTTTGAAGACACAGGTTATACACATGAAGAATGGAAAATGATTCATGAAACGAAGAAAATAATGTCTAATCAAGATATTCAAGTTACTGCAACATGTGTACGTGTACCAGTTGTTGTTAGCCATTCGGAATCTGTTTGGTTTGAAGTTGAAAGTCATGATGCTTCTGTTAAACAAATTCAAAATATTCTTGCAGATGCACCCGGTGTGGTTTTACAAGATAATCCGGAACAACAGATATATCCACAAGCAATTAATGCCACTGGTAAGAAAGATACATTTGTTGGTCGTGTTAGAGCTGATTTAGAACAGGATAATGCCTTCCAATTATGGGTCGTTTCGGATAATTTGTTAAAAGGTGCTGCATGGAATTCAGTTCAAATTGCTGAAAAATTGCATGAATTAGATTTATTAAGAGTTCCAAAGTAAAAAGAAAGGAGTGAATTAAGCGAATGTTTGAAAATGTAGATATAATGACAGCTATGGTCACACCATTTAATGATCAGAATCAAGTGGATGAAGATCGCTTAATTAAATTAATTGAACATTTAATTTTAACAGGTTCAAAAGGTATCCTGGTTAATGGTACTACGGGCGAATCGCCTACGTTGAATCATTCTGAAAAATTAAATTTGATTAAAAAAACAGTGGCAATAGTTAATGGTAGAGTTCCAATTATGGCTGGTACAGGATCAAATAATACTATGGAGACAATTGATTTTACCAATGAGGTAGCCGCTATTACTGGTGTGGACGCAGCTTTAGTTGTTGTGCCATACTATAATAAGCCTAATCAAAAAGGTATGATTGCTCATTTTGAAGCAGTTGCAAATGCTTCGAAATTGCCTATTTTCATTTATAATATTCCGGGTCGTACAGGCGTAACTATGACTGTTGAAACAATTGTTAAGTTATCTAATAATAATCATATTATTGGTATTAAAGATTGTACAGGTAGTGAAAATTTAAGTCGTATTGTTGAACAAACGCCAGATGATTTCTTGGTGTATACTGGTGAAGATACGGATAGTTTGACTGCAAAAATCTTAGGAGCAAGTGGTGTTATTTCTGTTGCAAGCCATATATTTGGTATTGAAATGACTAAAATGTATCAAGCTGTACAAGATGGAAATATTAAGCTTGCAGGAGATATTCAAAGAGAGTTGACGCCAAAAATGGCTGCACTTTTTTCTCTTCCATCTCCTGGACCAGCTAAAGCAGCTTTAAATTACAAGGGTATCTTAGTAGGTGGGTGTCGTTTACCAATAGAGGCATTAACTGACAATGAAATAAATCAACTAGTGAAAATACTAAAAATATAAAATATGTAAGAGGTGAAGTAATGAGTAAAGTTAAAATAATTCCACTTGGTGGCGTTCGAGAAAATGGTAAAAATATGTATGTCGTTGAAGTGGATGATGATCTATTTATTTTTGATTCTGGATTAATGTATCCAGAAAATGGCTTATTAGGGATTGATATTGTAATTCCTGATTTTAGTTATTTGAGAGAAAATAAAGAACGAATTGTAGGTGTTTTCTTAACACATGGGCATGCAGATGCAATTGGTGCATTACCATACTTTGTGAGTGAATTTGATGTGCCTGTTTTTGGATCAGAATTAACAATTGCATTAGCAAAAATTAATATTGAAAATGATCCTAAGGCAAGTAAATTTTCTGATTTTCACGTTGTTAATGATCAGACTGAGATTGATTTTGGTAAAACGACAATTTCATTCTTTAAAACGACCCATTCAATTCCTGAATCATTAGGAATCGTTTTAGGTACTGATGAAGGGCAGATTGTTTATACAGGTGATTTTAAGTTCGATCAAGCTGCGGCACCAGTTTACCAAACAGATTTTGGACGTTTAGCTGAGATTGGTAAGAATGGTGTTTTAGCGTTATTAAGTGATTCAGCTAATGCTGAGAACCCATTCCCAACAGTCAATGAAAGTGCAATTGACGAATACATTAATGAAACATTTGAATATCAAAAAGGTCGTATTATTGTTGCCTGTGTGGCATCAAATATATTACGAGTACAACAGATACTAAATGCTGCAAAGGAAAGTCATCGAAAGGTTATATTAACAGGACACGATGTTGAAAAAATCGTTAAAACAGCTATGGATTTGAAGAAATTAGTTCTTCCTGATGAAAATTTAATTGTTCCAATGAGTGATATTAGCAAATATGACGATGATCAACTAATTATATTGGAAACAGGTAAAATGGGTGAACCTTTAAAATCATTACAGCGAATGGCTTTAAATCAACATTCAACTGTTAATATTCATGAAGGAGATCTTGTTTTCATTACGACAACAACGTCAAAAGCTATGGAAACTAATGTGGCAAAGACAAGAGATCTCATTTACCGAGCAGGAGCTGATGTGAAAGCAATTTCTGATGAATTAAATTCTTCAGGTCATGCTGGTCAAAATGATTTACAACTAATGATCAATTTAATGAAACCAAAATACCTGGTTCCAATTCAAGGTGAATATCGATTACTTGCGGCACATGCTGATTTAGCACATACATTAGGAATGCCATATGATCATATCTTTATTACTGGTAAGGGTGATGTTTTAAGTTATTCTGAAGGAAAAATGAATTTAGGATCGCAAGTTGAAGCAGGAAATACCATGATTGATGGTATTGGTGTTGGTGATATTGGAAATATTGTACTGAGAGATCGTAAAATACTTTCTGAAGATGGTATTTTTATTGCAGTCGTCACAATTGATCGTAAAAAGAAAAAAATCATAAACAAGCCTAAAATTACATCAAGAGGATTTGTTTATACAAAAACGAGCCTTGATTTAATTGAAAAGAGTGCTGAAATTGTGTCAGAAACAGTACAAGATAATTTGAACAATAAAGAATTTGATTGGGGACATTTAAAACAAGATGTTCGTGAAAAAATGAGTCATTTCCTATATGAACAAACAAAACGACGTCCAGTTATTTTACCTGTTATTATGGAAATTAATCAGTATCATAGAAAATCAACAAAGTCTAAAGAAGTTAAACCGGCGGAAACAAAAAATAACGAAAAATAATCAAAAAGGGATAACACAAATGTTGTTATCCCTTTTTTTAGAATAAATAGAGGATATTATGGCAGAAATTATTCCGTTTCCCGACCAAGAGAAACAAAATTATCAGTTAGCAAAAAAGGCTGTAAGTGACAAAAATTATCAACTAGCATCACAATTATTCACAAAAAATTATGATGGTCATCGTAGTTTTAAAAATAATAAATTATTGGTTAATTCTCTAGTTTTGGATGCTCAATTTCAAGAAGCGTTAATTATCGCTGACGAATTTTATAGCGATTACTTAAAACGTGGGGATCAATTTGCAGTTTATTTAAATATACTGTTAAAAAACAATAAATTTATTCGAGCTTGGCAATTGGTTAAAGAGCAACCTTTTGCCACATCACTAGTTTTGGATGCTGAAAATGAATGCCGTGAAAAATTCGATAAACAACTTAGACAAAATGAACGTCAATTTGCACACTTAGGTTCAGTGGACTTTTTTGGACAGCAACAAATTGTTCAAAGTGGACTGGTACTACCTAAAAATGAATTCTTAGATGCTTGTCAAAAAATATTTATGGATAAAGACGTACATCCAATTATAAAATCAAGTCTATTGCAAGAGGTACAAAAGATACCTAATAATATTGAAATAATAAACTATTTATGGGTTGATGGAACTCAGAAAAAAATTGACGTAAAAAAATTAGTTGCAAATGAAAATGAACCTGTATTACTGACAATTAATCAATTAACAAAAAATGATGAGGGAACTATTGATGTACAAATGAATAATTCTTTAAATCATATGTTAAATTTAAAATTGGGGATGATTTATCCTTTTGCAAGTGATTTTTTGGGTATTGAGAAAGAATGGATTGAATTAGTAAAAAGTGAGTTAGGTATGGAATCCACTTTTAAAAGGACTGAAAATTTAACGTATATGGTTGAATTAAATGCATTACTTTCGAAAGAATTAACTGAAATTATGAATTAATGATTAGGTAAAGCTAGCCGTTTACAGTAATCTATGATATTCTAATAAAGAATCCAAAATTTCACTTAGATTTAGTTGTATGAGCGTAGATTTAACCAGGTTATTTTAAGACGAGATAAAAAGTTTCAGTATTCTTTAAATAGGTATTTACAAAACTCTAAACAGTCTATATAATATTTTAAGGATTCTTCTTTATTTGATGATAATGTATTTTGTTATTAAATAAAGAAGTAGTATAATAAAAACAAAGAATCATCAGGGTTAGATTTTCTAAAACTGTTTTATTCTTACAAAAACACTAGGAGGCTCTTATTCATGGCAAAAGAACATTACGAACGAACAAAACCCCATGTTAATATTGGTACTATTGGACATGTCGATCATGGGAAGACAACTTTAACAGCTGCAATTAGTAAAGTATTATCAGACAACGGTTTCGGTGAAGCAGCAGATTTCGCTTCAATCGATGCTGCACCTGAAGAACGTGAACGTGGTATTACTATCAATACTGCCCATGTTGAATACGAAACAGCTGCACGTCATTACGCACATATCGATGCTCCAGGACATGCTGATTACGTTAAAAACATGATCACTGGTGCTGCACAAATGGATGGTGCTATCTTAGTTGTAGCCGCAACTGATGGCCCTATGCCTCAAACACGTGAACATATCTTACTTGCTCGCCAAGTTGGTGTTGATTACCTTATCGTGTTCTTAAACAAAACTGATTTGGTTGATGATGAAGAATTATTAGACCTTGTAGAAATGGAAGTTCGTGAATTATTAAGCGAATATGATTTCCCAGGCGATGATATTCCTGTTATCCGTGGTTCAGCTCTTAAAGCCCTTGAAGGCGATCCAGAAGCTGTAAAACAAGTTGAATTATTAATGGATACTGTTGATTCATACATCCCAACACCAGTTCGTCCTACAGACCAACCATTCTTAATGCCAGTTGAAGATGTATTTACAATTACTGGTCGTGGAACTGTTGCTTCAGGTCGTAT
This sequence comes from Dellaglioa sp. CoH-56-MRSF-11, assembly GCF_056782135.1. Next base: position 166,380 of record NZ_JBXAYE010000004.1, read on the forward strand.
CGATCGTGGTACAGTTAAAGTCGGAGACGATATTGAAATTGTTGGTTTACATGAAGATGTTCTTAAAACAACAGTTACAGGTATCGAAATGTTCCGTAAAACACTTGACGAAGGTGAAGCCGGCGATAACGTTGGTGCTTTACTCCGTGGTGTTGATCGCGAACAAATCGAACGTGGACAAGTTCTTGCACAACCTGGTTCAATCAAAACTCACAAATTATTCAAAGGCGAAGTTTATATCCTTTCTAAGGAAGAAGGTGGACGTCATACTCCATTCTTCTCAAACTACCGTCCTCAATTCTTCTTCCATACAACTGATGTTACTGGTGTTATTGAATTACCAGAAGGTGTAGAAATGGTTATGCCTGGTGATAACGTTACATTTACAGTATCATTAATCGCCCCAGTTGCTATTGAAAAAGGTCTTAAATTTACTGTTCGTGAAGGTGGCCGTACTGTTGGTGCCGGAGTCGTTTCAGAAATTGATGATTAATTTTTAATTAATTAAAAAAAGAAATTCGGAAAGCTTTTGCTTTTCGAATTTTTTTTTATAACCATTTACAATCTAGTAATGATACGGTAAAATAGACAAGTATATAAATAGTACGAATATAAAATTTTTGTTCTACCGGAGGGAAAACAATGTCAGCAAAATTTGAAAAAACAGGTAAAAACAATGGAGAAATAACATTCGAAATTGAAACTGATAAAATTAAAGAAGGATTGGAAAAAGCTTTCTTAAAAGTTAAGAAAGATTTAACTGTTCCTGGATTCCGTAAAGGAAAAGTTTCACGTCAAGTATTTAACAGAATGTATGGTGAAGAATCATTATACGAAGATGCTTTAAACATTCTATTGCCAGAAGCATACGAAAAGGCACTTGAAGAAGTTAAAGTATCACCCGTTGATCAACCTGATATTAACATTGATAGTTTAGAAAAAGATTCTACATGGGTCCTTAAAGCTAAAGTTACACTTCAACCAGAAGTTGAATTAGGTGACTATAAAGGATTAACTGTTCCTAAACAATCACGTCGAGTAACTAAAAAAGACGTAGAAGATAGTTTAGAAGCAAAACGTCAACAACAAGCTGAACTTGTACTTAAAGAAGACGAAGCAGCTATTTCTGGCGACACTGTTATCATTGATTTTGAAGGTAAAGTTGATGGCGTTGCATTTGATGGTGGAAAATCAGAAAATTATACTCTTGAATTAGGTTCAAATTCATTTATTCCTGGATTTGAAGACCAATTGGTAGGACATAAAGCTGGAGAGGATGTTGACGTAAAAGTTACATTCCCTGAAGATTACCAAGCTGAAGACTTACGTGGTAAAGAAGCAGTATTTGCTGTTAAAGTTCATGAAGTCAAAGGCAAAGAACTTCCAGAAATGGATGATGAATTTGCTAAAGATGTTGATGAAGAAGTTAATACGCTTGAAGAATTACAAGCAAAAACAAAAGATCAAATTAAAGAAACAAAAGAAGCTGCAGCTAAGGAAGCAATTCAAGATGCAGCAATTGAATTAGCAGTTGATAATGCTAAAGTTGATGAAATTCCTAATTCAATGATTGAAGAAGATGTTCATCGCCAAATGGATCAATACCTTGCAAATATGCAACAACAAGGAATTGACACAAAGATGTACTTCCAATTAACAGGAACAAGTGAAGACGATTTACACAAACAATTTGAAGAAGGCGCAGAACGTCGTGTTAAAACAAATCTTGTGTTAGAAGCTATCGTTGCCGCTGAAAAAATTGAACCTTCTGAAGAAGAAGTTTCATCTGAAATATCAAACTTAGCAGAACAATATGGTATGGAAGAAGAAGCAGTTCGTTCTGCTCTTTCAGACGATATGGTAAAACATGATATTGCTATCAAGAAAGTTGTTGACGAGTTAGCTGACTCAGCAGTTGAAGAAGCAAAAATGAAAAAATAAATAATTAATCGGATATTTTGATTAATCATTTTGAATGAATGAGATTGAAGCGAGTTTATTAGCTTCAATCTTTTTTGTTAAATACATTTGAACGTAAATATTCGCGAAATATTGCTTTATTTGGTACTATAGGTATGCATAAAGTAAAAGATGAGAAGAAAAATACGAGGTGGTAAAATGTTCGAAAATACTGAAGAAGGCGGACCCGTAAATTGTTCTTTTTGCGGTAAGTCACAAGATCAAGTAATGAAAATCGTTGCTGGACCTGGTGTTTATATTTGTAATGAATGTGTTGATTTATGTAAGGAAATTATCGACGAGGAATTCAGGGAACAAATGGATTCTGAACCATTACTTGTATTAAAACCACAAGCAATTATGAATAAATTGAATGATTATGTAATTGGGCAAGATCAATCTAAAAAAACGTTGTCAGTTGCGGTTTATAATCATTATAAACGAGTTAATCATATGCTTGAAGTTGACGAAGATAATGACGAAACAGAATTACAAAAAAGTAATATTTGTTTAGTTGGTCCTACGGGATCAGGTAAGACATATTTAGCACAAAGTTTAGCTAAAATTTTAAACGTACCATTTGCTATTGCAGATGCCACTACTTTAACTGAGGCTGGATATGTTGGTGAAGATGTTGAAAATATCCTTTTAAAATTATTGCAAAGTGCAGATTATGATGTTGCAAAAGCTGAAAAAGGAATTATCTACATTGATGAAATCGATAAAATTGCTAAGAAGAGTGAGAATGTTTCAATCACACGTGATGTATCAGGTGAGGGTGTTCAACAGGCACTTTTAAAGATTCTTGAAGGTACTATTGCAAGTGTTCCGCCTCAAGGTGGACGTAAACACCCACAACAAGAATTAATTCAAATAGATACTAAGAATATTTTATTTATTGTTGGTGGGGCATTTGCTGGAATTGAAACAATGGTCAAAAATCGATTAGGCGATAAAACGATTGGTTTCGGTGCTGAATCCAATTCTGAAACTATTGATGAACAAAATAGTGTTATGCAACAAATTATTCCAGAAGATTTATTAAAATTTGGATTAATTCCTGAATTTGTTGGTCGTTTACCAATTATGACAGCTTTAGAAGAATTAAAAGAAGAAGATTTAGTTCGAATTTTAACGGAACCTAAAAATGCATTGGTTAAACAATATACAAAACTTGTTGAATTAGATGGTGTGACGCTTGAATTCGAACCTGAGGCATTGTCACGAGTTGCCGAACTTGCTATTAAGCGAGATACTGGGGCACGAGGTTTGCGATCTATTATTGAAGAAACAATGCGTGATGTTATGTTTGATATTCCAAGCCAAGAAGACATCGAGCGCGTAATTATCACTAAAGCAACAGTTGATCAAACTGATGGTCCTGTAATAATTAAAGGGAGCAAGAAAGCAGCATCTTAAAGTCTTGTTAGAGTATAGTCATTTAAAGACTGTCAAATATAGTGAGTACACTCTAAAAAAAAGACATAGTAATGAATATAAATGTAGTATAATGAATTTAAGGTTAATAATTTTAATAAATAATAAAGGGTGGACGTCATGAATAAAACAATAAAAAAAGCGATTTTGTTCGGATTTTCTGGGGTATTGTTGGGTGGACTTGGGTTATTCAATAAGTCTGTTGAAGCTAAGGCTCCTGCAAATAATATTGGGTACAGTGTTCAAAGTATTCAATCTGATAAACAAGTTAAAGCTAGTTTGAAACAATCATACTTTGATTTGAAATTGGATGCTAAGGAAAAAGAAACGATTTCAGTTAAAATCTTTAATTCATCAGACAAAGCATTAAAAATTCGTAATGCTGTTTATACAGCATCTACAAATGATAATGGTCAGCTTGAATATGCAAAAGAATTAGCAAAAAAGAATATTGATAAATCAATGAAATATCCTTTAGCTTCACTTACTAAGTTAGATTCAGGTAGTGTCGTAACAGTTCCTGCTAAAGGAAGTAAAATCGTTAAGGCTACAATTACTATGCCAAAAGATAGTTTCAACGGTGTTTTGTTAGGTAGCTGGTATTTTGAAAAAGTTGATAATTCAACTAAAGAAACAAGTAATAAAAAAGGGATTTCAATTTCAAATGCATATTCATATGCAATTGGAATTAAAATTTTAGAGAAGAAGACGGTTGAACCAAATATGAATTTATTATCAGTTAAAGCTGGTATGAGAAACTATCGTAAAGGTGTATTCCCTGTATTCCAAAACGATAAAGCCGTAATTATTCCTAAATTAACAATTAAATCTGAAATTATGAAAAAGGGTTCAACAGATGTTTTAGAAAATACAACATTAAAGAACCTATCAATGGCTCCTAATTCAAATTTCAAATTCCCAATGCTTTATGACAAGGGTCAATTAGAAGCTGGAGACTACACATTAAAGGCTGTAGCAACAAGTGGTAAAAACACTTGGAAATTCAATAAAAACTTCACAATTACAAATGATGATGCAAGTAAGTACAACAAAGATGCTATTGGAGATCCACAAAAAGCAACAAATCCGCTATGGTATGTTGCTTTAGGTCTTGGTCTCGCAATCCTAGTGATACTAATCTTTTTCCTTATTAAAAGATATGTTGATAAGAAAAAAGCTGATAAGTAAGTATTTAATATTATTATTTATTTTATTTTTCAGTATGCTCGTGACACTTAAAAGTGTGTCTGCAGACATAACGTATGGGTACAGTACGTTACCTAATACGGTTAACAAATATGTTAAGAAAAATAATTCAGAATTTGCAATTTATTCTGATAGTAATAATAGAGAATCACCTTATTTGCAAATAATCGCAACTGATGGATTGACACCATCATGGCAATTGAAAGGTAGGCTACAATATAAGTCAAACGATATTGTACATGTTGACTTATTTCGGCCAAAGTTACAGTCTGGATTAAAGAATATGCCAAGAACTTATGGTGATCTAATTTCTGGAGATTCAACTAATATAACAGCAAATGCTAAAGATAGTAGTGGGGAATATTTATTTTATTGGCCCAATACTTTAATTCAGATTTTGACAACGCATGTGGTAACATATTCGGAAGTACAAATAATTTGGATTATCCAAACGGCAGCAACAAAATAAAAGCTTTACAACATCGAATTATTTAATTCATGTTGTAAAGCTTTTTGATTCAGATTAAGTTACATTAACACATTTTTATATGGTAAAATGGTTTGAGTATTGAAAGGAAGGTGTTTAATATGGATGTTCATAATGTTGAACTTGTTATGAGTGCCGTTGCACCAGCACAGTATCCAACAGATGGTATTCCTGAGATTGCACTGTCAGGACGTTCTAATGTTGGAAAATCATCATTAATAAATACGTTAATAAATCGTAAAAGTTATGCGAGAACTTCTAGTCAGCCTGGAAAAACGCAAACATTGAACTTTTATAACGTGGAACAAAAATTATTTTTCGTAGATGTTCCAGGATATGGATATGCAAAAGTGTCAAAAACAGAACGTGCAAAGTGGGGACAAATGATTGAAACCTATTTAGCAGAACGTACTTCTTTAAGAGGGGTCATTTCATTAGTTGATGCTCGACATGAGCCAACAAAATTAGATGTTCAAATGGTTGATTTTCTTCACTATTACGATATTCCTGTATTGGTTGTTGCGACAAAGAGCGACAAAATTTCTCGTGGTAAGTGGAATCAACATGAGAGTATCATAAGACGTTCATTGTCTTTGACACCTGAAGATGATTTTGTTTTATTTTCGGCTCAAGACAAATCTGGAAAAGAAGAGATTTGGCAATGGATTGAAAGTCATACAGAACTAGGAGAAAAAAATGGAATTTAATGAATATCAAGAAGCAGCAAATCGCACATTATATGGAACTGAACAAGTTTTAACAAATTGTGCATTAGGTGTTGCGGCTGAAGGTGGACAATTAGTTGATTTAATTAAAGATTATACTTTTAAAGGTCGAGAATTAGATAAAGTGAAATTAACTAAAGAAATGGGAGATGTACTTTGGTATTTATCCCAAATTGCTGAATGGGCCGATATTGAATTTGATGATGTTGCAAGAGATAATATTTTAAAATTAAATAAACGTTACCCAGATGGATTTAAAAAATAAAAAAATTCAGATAAGTTTATAACTTATCTGAATTTTTTTATTTTTTAGGTTTCGATTCTTTAACATCAGAACTAGGCTTCTCTTCCGTTTCTGAAGACTTAAGTTCAACTTTAGCAGGATCTTTAGGGTCAAGTGCAAATTTATCAAATAAACTTTCCAAGTTATCTTGGCGTTGGATTTTTAAGCTCATAATTGTAGCCTCCTTATGTAAATATAGAATAACAGTTTATTAAAATGAATACAAGACAACTGATTAATGCATAAAAAGCGCTTTAAATAACTTTTATATGTATAAAGTCATTTATTATATGTATTTAATTGCATAAAAAATCTTTGTAGCATATAATCGATTTATTCACTAATAAGAGAAATTAAAAAAGAGGAGTAAATTGATGCAAATAAATAAAAAATGGTTTATAGGTATATTAATCGCATTTTTCATGATGTTAGTTGGTAGTAATCAAGTAAGTGCTGCAACTGGTAACTCTTTACAGAATGTTAAGGATAAGGGAACGTTAGTACTTGGAACAAGTCCAGATTATCCACCCTATGAATTTCAAACAACAGTTAATGGCGATGATAAAATCGTTGGATTTGATATTTCAATTGCACAAAAAATTGCTAAAGACATTGGAGTTAAGTTAGTAATTAAGAAAATGGATTTTGACTCATTACTTGTTGGCTTAGAAACTAATAAAATTGATATGGTTATTTCAGGTATGAATCCGTCGGATGATCGTAAAAAAAGTATTGATTTTTCAGATGTTTATTACAATGGAAAACAAATGATGTTGGTTAATAAGACTGATGAAGATAAATATAAGACTTTAAATGATTTTTCTGGGCTATCAGTTGGGGCTCAAACTGGATCGCTTCAATATACAATGAGTAAAGAACAAATAAAAAATGTGAATATTAAAGGGTTGGCTAAAGTAACCGATTTAATTTTAGCGCTTAAAAGTGGTAAGGTAGCGGGTGTTGCCATGGAAGAACCAACTGCTAAAGCATACGCACAAAATGATAGTTCATTAGCAGTTGTTAATCCTGGATTTATCTCAGCGCCTGATGCAAGGGGAGCTGCAGCCGGATTTGCAAAGAATTCCGATACTTTGGTGGCAGCTGTAAATAAGTCTATTAAAGAAATTAAAAAGAAAAATTTAATAAATACGACATATTTACCTGAGGCTAGTAATTATTTAACAAAAAATACATCGGATAACACAATGATTCACTATTGGAAATATTTTGCCAAAGGAATTGGTTATACTTTATTAATAACGGCGGTTTCAGTTATTGTTGGTGTTATATTAGGAACGTTGCTAGCACTCATGCGTTTGGGCAAAAATAAAGTGATTAAAGTAATTGCAGTATCCTACATTGAATTTGTTCGTGGAACGCCTCTAATGATTCAAGTGATGTTTGTGTACTTCGGTATTGGAATGTTAGTAAATATTCCAGCGCTAATTGCAGGTATTATTGCTGTATCGCTTAATTCAGGCGCATATATAGCTGAAGTAATACGATCGGGAATCTCTTCTGTTGATGATGGACAAATGGAAGCAGCAAGAAGTTTGGGGCTTTCACAGAAAGAGACGTATCAGTCTGTTATTATTCCACAAGCACTAAAAAATATTTGGCCAGCTCTGGGAAATGAATTTATAACATTAATAAAAGAAAGTTCAATTGTTTCTATTATTGGTGTGACTGATTTAATTTATCAGATGAAAATGGTTCAATCAGCTACTTATAAAGGTATTGCGCCTATCTTTGTTGCAATGTTAATTTACTTTGTTTTAACATTTAGCTTATCTAAATTATTAAATTACTTTGAAGGGAAGATGAAGCATGTCTAAAATTATTGAAGTTAATAAATTAAGAAAATCCTTTGGAAAAAATGATGTTTTAAAAGATATTTCTGAATCAGTTGATAAAGGACAGGTTATCTGTGTGATTGGACCATCAGGATCTGGTAAAAGTACCTTTTTACGTTGTCTGAATCTACTTGAAGTTCCTACATCAGGGGATATTTTATTCGAAGGTGAAAATTTAACAAGTTTAAATGAAAAAGACTTAAATCAATTGAGAGAAAAAATGGGGATGGTTTTTCAAGGTTTTAATTTGTTTCCAAATATGAATGTAATTGAGAATATAAAATTGGCTCCCATGAAAGTTAAAAATATATCAGATAAAGAGTCAGCTGATATAGCTACCAATTTATTAGAAAAAGTTGGATTAGCAGATAAGGCACTACAATATCCAGATAGTTTATCTGGTGGTCAAAAGCAACGAGTTGCGATTGCCAGAGCATTAGCCATGGATCCAGAAGTACTCTTATTCGATGAGCCAACTTCAGCATTAGATCCTGAAATGGTCGGAGAAGTACTTAAAGTTATGAAAACGTTGGCTAGTGACGGAATGACGATGGTAGTTGTGACACATGAAATGGGTTTTGCTAGAGAAGTAGCAGATCAAATTTGGTTCATGGATCAAGGATATATTCAAGAAAAAGGACGTCCAGAAGATGTTTTTGATCATCCGACGTCAGAACGTGCGCAAGATTTTTTATCAAAGATATTGTAAAAAAATAGATTTCAGATAGACTCCCGTCTATTTGGAATCTATTTTCTTTATTCAAACGCTTGTTCGGGGTATAATTAAAGCATATATTAACGTAAAGAAGGTGCCTCGATTGGCTTCAGAGCATATCGAAAATAAATTAGCATTATTACCAGCATTACCAGGATGCTATATCATGAAAAATTTAAATAGTCAGATTATTTATGTTGGGAAAGCAAAAAATTTAAAAAATCGGGTGCGTTCTTACTTCAAAAGTGCGCATGATGGAAAAACAGCTAAATTGGTTTCTCAAATTGTTGATTTTGAAACAATTATTACATCCACTGATAAAGAAGCATTTCTGTTGGAAATTACTTTAATTCAAAAACATCAGCCGTATTATAATATAAAATTAAAGAAAGGTACTGGATATCCATATATTAAAATTACAAATGAAAAAGACCCAATGATGCAAATCGTTAGTCAGGTTAATAAGGACGGTGGATTTTATTTTGGTCCTTATCCAAATGTTTATGCAGCTCAGGAAACATTGCAGTTTTTACAAAAAGTTTATCCTTTAAGAAGATGCAATGGATTTCAGAAGCGACCATGTTTGTATTATCATATGGGGCAATGTTTAGGCTCTTGTTTTAAAGAAGTTCCGCATGAAAAATATGAGGCTCAAATAAAAAAAATCAAATCATTTTTAAATGGTAATGTGATTGTAGCAAAACAAAAACTAAAAAAAGAAATGAGTAAGGCAGCGGATGAAATGTTATTTGAACGTGCCGCTGAATTACGTGATCAAATTCATTTTATTGAAGTTACTGTTGAAAAACAAAAAATCATTTCAAATGATAATACACCTAGAGATTTGTTTAATTTCTATCTGGATAAAGGTTGGTTGTCAATTCAAGTTTTCTTTATTAGGCAAGCACGATTAATGAAGCGAGAAAAAAGACTTTTTCCAATTGTAACAACGGCTGAAGAAGAAATGGCAACTTTTATCCTTCAGTTTTATAATCGAAAAAATAATGTGTTACCAAAAGAAATATTAGTTCCAGCAGGAATTGATACAGATATCTTATCTGATATCTTACAAGTACCAATTCGGACACCACAACGTGGGCAAAAAAGTGAACTTTTAAAATTAGCTAAAAAAAATGCTCGCTTAGTTCTTGAAGAAAAATTCAGATTACTAGAATTAGATGGGCGCAAAACAACTGGTGCCATGAAAGAAATTACAGACGCTATGGGGATTCCAGAAGGTCATCGAATAGAATCTTTTGATCACTCACATATACAAGGGACTGATCTGGTATCAGCCATGGTTAGTTTTATTGATGGTAAACCTGAGAAGAGCGAATATCGCAAATATAAGTTGAATACAGTTGATCATGCGGATGAAGCAGCAAGTACACGTGAAGTTGTTCGCCGACGTTATACACGTCTTTTGAAGGAAGGTAAGCCTATGCCAGATTTAATTTTAATGGATGGTGCTGAAATACAAATAGAAGCTGCAAAAGACGTTTTAAGTAATGAATTAGATTTAATGATTCCAGTAGCGGGGATGGTTAAAAATAACAAGCATAAAACATCTGATTTAATGTTTGGTGATGCTGATCAAAGACTATCATTGGATCCAAAGAGTGAAGGGTTTTACCTTTTACAAAGGATTCAAGATGAAGTCCATCGATTTGCCATTACCTTTCATCGTCAAGTTCATTCAAAGAACTCACTTAGTTCTCGTTTAGATTCTATCCAGGGTGTTGGGCCAAAAACCAAAACGAAATTGTTAAAAGAATTTGGGTCGATGAAACATATTAAAGACGCTTCAATGGAAGAGTTACAAGGATTAGGTATTTCAAAGACAGTCGCACAAACAATAAAATTATCATTATAAATTTACAAAAGGAGTCCTTAATGACAGAGATTTATGTCATTAAGGACTCCTTTTTATTTTAAAATAAAGAAGAGCTATCAGGTATTATCCTGATAGCTCTTCAAAGTTAAACGAATTATTTCTTATTTTCTTTTGCAACTGGACGCCAGATACCGAGGATAATCCCTGCAACTGCAGCACCAATTAAAACAGAAAGTAAGTAGAACGTTTTATTTGTAGCTAAGGCAATTACCCAAAGACCACCATGAGGTGCAGGAACAGAGACGTTCCAGAATTGACTTAAACCACCACCGATTGCAGCACCAATTACACTTGATGTAATGACGTGTAATGGATCTGCTGCTGCGTAAGGAATAGCACCTTCAGTAATAAATGAAATACCAAGAATGTAGTTTGACAAACCGGCTTTTCTTTCATCTTCAGAAAATTTATTTTTCCAGAATGTTGATGCAATAGCTATTGCAAGTGGAGGAATCATACCACCAACCATAACAGCAGCCATCATTTTACCATCACCAGTAGAAGTGAAGACACCAATTGAGAATGTATAAGCTGCTTTGTTAAATGGACCACCCATATCGATAGCCATCATAGCAGCAAGAATTGTACCGATTAAGACGGCATTGGCTGTTCCCATATGAGTTAAGAAATCTGACAAGACATGATTAATTTGTGCGAAGATAGGATTAACCATAAAGAACATAATCGCGCCGACAATTAATAAGGATAAAATAGGGTAGATTAGGATAGGTTTCATCCCATCTAGTGATTTTGGTAAGTTTTTAAAGAGTTTTTTAAGACCGACAATAACATAACCGGCAATAAAACCAGCTGCTAAACCACCTAAGAAACCAGAAACAGATTCAGTTTTAATAACATTTGCGGCAGCAAAGTTAGCCATGTAACCACCAACAATACCAGGCATAAGGGCAGGACGATCACCAATACTCATAGCAATAAAACCGGCTAAGATAGGTACTAAGAAAGCAAATGCATAATTACCAATTCCATTTAAGAAGATAAAAGTTTGTGAACTTGAGCCACCGGGAACGTATTGTTCAACGATGAATGAGAGTGCCATTAAGATACCGCCACCAACAACAAATGGTAACATGTGTGATACACCGTTCATTAAGTTCTTATAAATTTCATTCCAAACACTACCAGAGGTTTCTTCATCATTTTCAGCAGCGTCGGTTCCTTTAGCATGATAAATAGGTGCTTTTCCGTTTACTGCGGCAGTAATCAATTCTTCGGCTTTTTTAATACCATCGGTAACAGGACGGTTAATTAAAGGTTTGCCATCGAAACGATCCATAGCAACTTTTTTATCAGCGGCGACAATGACACCAGACGCACGTTTAATTTCTTCGTCAGTTAAACGATGCTTAATACCTTCTGAGCCATTTGTTTCAACTTTAATGTCAACGCCCATCTCTTCAGCTTGTTTGATGAGGGCAGCTTCAGCCATATAAGTATGAGCGATACCAGTAGGGCAGGCTGTTACAGCGACCACGTATGGATTACCTGATGGTTTAACATCAGTGTTTTTAGCAGCAAGTTGTGCAGCAGCTTCTTTTGCTTCTTTTTCATTTTCAGCGGCAGTGAAGGCAGCTTGAACCTCATCTGGAGTTGTGACTGTTTTTAATTTATCAACTAAATCGGGATTAATTAATAGACTTGATAAAGCAGCTAATGCTTGTAAATGGGCATCGTTTGCACCTTCAGGAGCAGCAATCATGAAAAATAAAAATGTAGGTTGACCATCAAGTGAATCATAGTCAAGTCCTGCTTTACTTTTAGCAAATAGGACAGTAGCACGTTTAACAGCTTTATTTTTTGCATGTGGCATGGCAATACCTTCACCGATACCAGTAGTTGATTGTGCTTCACGTTTTAGAATGTCTTGTTTGTAAAGTTCCTCATCATCAATCACGCCAGCCTCAAAGTATTTATGTACCATTTCATCAATTGCTTCGGCTTTTGTTGTTGCTTGAAGATCCATAATCATGACATCTTTAAGTAATAATTCATTTAAGTCCATAGTGTAAAACTCCTTTTATAATAGTTAGATTTTCTTAATATCAATTTGTGGTAAAATTTCGTTAATTTTTTCAATAGTTGCAATATCTTCAGAAAATGCAGTTGCGGAGCCACAAGCTAGTCCATATTTAAAACTTTCAATAGGATCATTAGTTTTTGCAAAGGTACCTGTAAAACCAGCAATCATTGAATCGCCAGCACCAACTGAATTAATAACAGTCCCTTTAGGCGCATTACTTTGGTAAACAGCATCTTTAGTAATCAATAGGCCGCCATCGCCAGCCATTGAAATTAAAACATGTTGTGCACCTAATTCTAATAATTTTTGACCATATTTCACAATATCGTTGATACCGTTTAAAGTAACATTGAATAATTCGGCTAATTCATGGTGATTTGGTTTCACGACGAGAGGTTTTTCACTAATTGTTTTCAATAGTGCTTCACCAGTTGTATCAATAACAAATTGTGCGCCTTTAGAACGAATTACTTTAATTAATTCATAATAAAAATCTTGAGATAGGTTAGGAACTAAACTACCAGCTAAAATGACAGTATCATCAGACGTCAATGTTTCAAATTGCTCATTGAATAGTTTAAGTTCATCATCTGATATTAGAGGACCCTTACCATTTATTTCGGTTTCTTGGTCAGCTTTTATTTTAATATTAATTCTAGAATCAGCTTTTATTTTTGTAAATTGAGTATCTAGGTGATTAGCTATCATAGCTGACTTAATAAATTCACCTGTGAATCCACCAATAAAACCAAGTGCTTTATTAGGTTGATTCAATTCATTTAAAATTCGGGAAACGTTTATACCTTTACCACCTGGTAATTTTGTATCATAATCCATCCGATTAACTTCGCCAAGCGTTAACTTATCTAGTTGAACGATGTAATCAATAGAAGGATTTAAAGTTACTGTGTAAATCATTGTTGTACCTCCAAAATTTTTGTTTGTGTTTTATAATTTTCAGAATCAGTTACCGGCAATTTATCAGTGATAATTGTAGCCTGATTAAGATCTGCAACTTTAATGAATGAAACTTGGTTAAATTTTGATTTGTCGGCTAAAACATAAGTTTGTCGACTTTGATGAATTGCGGCCAGTTTAACTGCGGCTTCTTCAGGATCTGGTGTGCTAAATCCAAATTTATTGTTAATTGAATTAATACCGAGAAAGACTAAATCAAATTGAAGGTTCTTGATTGATTTAATACTATCAGCTCCCACAATAGCCTTTGTATTAGCTTTAACTTGACCACCGATGACGATTGTTCTAATATCATTTTCAGAAAGAGAAAGTGCATGATTAACACCGTTTGTAACAACAGTTAGATTGTTAACTAACTTAAGATAGGGAATCATTGCGAAAGTTGTACTACCAGCATCAAGAAAAATCACATTATTAGGTTTGATTAAATTTGCAGCAGCTTTAGCAACTGCTATTTTATTTGGCGTATTTAATGAAAATTTTTCTTCTAAATTTGCTTCAACTTTTAATGATTGGATGCTTTGTGCACCACCATGAACTCTTACTAATTCACCATCAGTTTCAAGCTGCTGTAAATCGCGTCGAACAGTTGATTCTGAGACATTTAATTTATGACAAATATCTTGTAACTTAATATAACCATGTTTGTCAATTTCAGAAATAATATATTGGCACCTTTCAATTGTAAGCACTTTCTCAACTCCTTATAAATAAAATACCACCAAAAACATTCAAAATCAACCAAAAACATTCAAAAATACCAAAAAAATTTGAAATATGAGAAATTGGCTTGAATTTTTAAAAGAGTTAAGTAAATACATAGACAAATGACTTTTTCTTCTTTAAAATAGTAAGTTAGTAGTCAACGGAAAGAATAGGTGATCGTATGTTTATAGATCAAGTTACAATTGAAATAAAAGCAGGTAAAGGTGGCGACGGGATGGTAGCGTTCCGTCGAGAAAAATATGTACCTAATGGTGGACCAGCCGGTGGTGATGGTGGCCGTGGTGGTAGTATTGTATTTGAAGTAGATGAAGGATTAAGAACTTTAATGGATTTTAGATACAGTAAACATTTTAGAGCTGAATCTGGTGAAAAAGGAATGATTAAAGGGATGCACGGACATGGTGCACCTGATAAAAGAGTTCAAGTACCAGAAGGAACAACAATTAAAGATGCTGAAACAGGAGCAGTAATCGCTGATCTCGTTCATAAAGGAGATTATGCTGTTGTTGCCAAGGGTGGTCGAGGTGGTCGTGGCAATATTAGATTTGCTAGTCCTAAAAATCCAGCTCCAGAAATTTCTGAAAATGGTGAACCTGGAGTAGAACGTAAAATTCAACTTGAATTAAAAGTTTTAGCTGATGTTGGGTTAGTTGGATTTCCATCTGTCGGTAAGTCAACGCTTCTTTCAGTTGTGACAAGTGCCAAACCTAAAATTGCAGATTATCATTTTACAACGTTATCACCTAATTTAGGGATGGTTCGTTTAGATGATAACCGTGATTTTGTTATTGCTGATTTACCCGGATTGATTGAAGGGGCTTCAGTTGGCGTTGGATTAGGAATTCAATTTTTACGTCATATTGAGCGGACACGTGTTATTCTTCATTTAGTTGATATGAATCCTGAAGAAGGTCGTGATCCGTTTGACGACTATCTTAAGATTAATAAAGAATTAAAAAATTATGACCCTGAATTACTTGAACGTCCGCAATTAATTGTGGCAAGTAAGATGGATATGCCAGGGGCTGCAGAACAGTTAGAAGCATTTAAAAAACAATTGGCAGAAGATTCTACAGTGGAAGAAACACCTCGTGTATTTTCTACTTCTTCTATTACTCGTGAGGGACTACAAACCTTAATGAATGTAGCTGGTGATTTATTGGAAGAAACACCAATGTTCCCAGCACTAAACTTGAAAGAACAAGAAGCACAACAAAAAATCTATGATTTCGAAAAAGAACAAGAAAAATCTGCACCTGATTTTGTTATTAATAGGGATGAAGATTTAACTTGGGTTCTTTCTGGAGAAAAATTAGAACGTCTATACCAAATGACAAATATGGACCGAGACGAAAGTTTGATGCGTTTTGCACGTCAACTTCGTGGTATGGGTGTCGATGATGCTTTACGTGAACGTGGTGCTAAAAGTGGGGATATAGTGAGAATTGATAAATTCTCATTTGAGTTCGTTGAATAATTCGGAATATTAATAATTTACGGTTACGCTATCAGCAAATAAAAGGGTAATTTATATAAGATAAGAGGAGAACGGAACAAGATGGATAAGAAAAAAAGATTAAAAAAAGCCAGATATATTACTGGCTTTGATGGCGTGAGGACATTGGCTGTTATTGGGGTTATCCTTTATCACCTCGTGCCATCTAGTCTACAAGGTGGATACTTAGGTGTACCGATATTTTTTGTTGTATCGGGTTACTTGATTACTGATTTACTTAATCAGGAATGGGAACAAAATAAAAAAATTGATGTTCTAGGCTTTTATATTCGACGGGTTCGACGACTTTATCCAGCGTTATTGACGATGTTGATTGCAACTATTGCCTATATAACACTATTTCAAAGAGAGTTATTGAAAAATATTCAAGAAATTTTCGCATCAAATTTGTTATATGTTTATAATTGGTTTCAAGTTTTGCACAAAGAATCATATTTTGATCATTTCGGGACGCCATCACCATTTACGCATCTTTGGTCGCTATCAATTGAAGGTCAGTACTATTTTTTCTGGCCTATTATAGTGGCGTTGCTAATTGTGTTTTTAAAACGAAAAGAACGGATTTTTAATCTTATCTTTATCTTAGCTTTTATTTCCGCATTAGCGATGGCCTTCTTGTATAAAGCAGGATCTGATCCAAGTCGTGTCTATTATGGAACGGATACAAGAATGTTTTCAATTTTATTGGGGTCAGCACTTTCATTTATTTGGCCAAGCAGTTCTTTAAAAAAGGAAATTTCAAAAAAAGGCCGATTTGTTTTAGATGCGTTAGGTATAGTATCGCTCATAACAATTATTAGTTTGTTTTTGACTATGTCAGATCAAAGTTCGCTTGTTTATCGTGGAGGGATGTTTTTCTTTTCAGTTTTAGTTATGATTTTTGTAGCTACAATTGCACATCCTGGAGCGGATATGAACAAAATTATGACAAATCCTGTTTTTACTTGGGTTGGTAAGAGAAGTTATGGCATTTACCTATATCAATTTCCAATAATGGTATTCTATGAGTCAAAGATTCAGAGTATAGGTGATCATCCATGGCTAAACGCGCTAATTGAAATATCTATCATTTTATTAGTGAGTGATTTGTCATATCGATTCTTAGAAAGACCTCTACAAAGATTTAATTATAAACAAACATTTACATTTATTAAAGAAACCTTTACAAAGGATATTAAAAAAACTCGTCAAAAATTTTCTATTATTGTGGGTGCATTAATAATTGGTATAGCGTTGTTTGGAATAATTAACGGACCAAGTCTTTCAATTACTGGAGTGAATGCTTTACAGAATACTATTAGTGAGAATGCTAAAGTAGCTGATAAAAAGAATGCTGACGCATTAAAAAAACCGAGCTCGTCTAGTTCTAAGAAAAAACAATCAAGTAGCAAAAGTGCTTCTAAAACTAGTTCTTCAAAAGTAGTTGCTGAAAAACAAAGCCCAACATCATTAACAAAGGCTGAGACAAAAAAAGCCTCAAGCGTATATGCAACGGCAATTGGTGATTCTGTATTGGCAGATGGAGAAAACATATTACAAGATGATTTCCCACATATGTATGTTGATGCAAAAGTCGGTCGTCAGGTATATACAGCTGCTGATGATATTAGGTTGTTGGCTAAGCAAGGTAAACTTCAAGATAACGTTGTTATTGGTTTAGGGACAAATAGTCCATTTACAACCGATCAGTTTGACGATATTATGAGTGCAGTTGGTTCGGGGAAACAAGTTTACTGGATTAATGTACATGTCCCAACAAGGCGTTGGGAAGGTACCGTTAATAGCATGTTGGAGACACAAAAGAAAAAATATTCAAATTTGCATATAATTGATTGGTATTCATATAGTAAGGATCATACAGAGTGGTTTTATGATGATAATGTTCATCCAGATCCCGATGGTTCAAAGTATTATGCAACGTATATTGCAAGACAATTAATTAAAAATATGTAAAATACTTAAGAAGCCCTACAAACTATGGTTTGTAGGGCTTCTTATTTTTGGGTCTGCGTCAAATAGTGTTGGTGAGACGATAAACGTCTAATTTAATTAAGGGAAATCCAAAAGGATTTCCTTTTTTTAGTTATGAATTAATAAAATTCTTTCAAATAGATGATGCCAGTTTCTGAAACCGTAACAGCTACGTTTAAGTGTTTTAATTTTTCGGTTAAGTCCCTCTATAGGGCCATTTGAATATGGTGAAGATAAACTATTTTTAATATAATGCTGATTCTTTTTAAAAGTGGTTATTACAGTATCCATTTCACTGTTATTAGGTTGATAGTCTTCTAATAACTGAGTTAAATTAGAAGTGTCGGCTTTATTGATAGCTAATAAAATATCTTGATATGTTTCATAGACTTTTTTGAAGTTAGAACTTTGTTCTAATCCTAAATCAACAACATTCTGTTGCGTCATATATTCTTTCGTACTAAAAAAATAAACAGATTTTGAACTTTCTAGTTCTGTTTCTTGTTTGTGAAAAAGGCGCCACTGAGTTTTTAAAGCTTTGTAATAATCCCTTTATGGTTGTCAGATGAAATAATATAATTTCATCCGATAATCATGGAGGGATTTTTGTATGTCC